>JAITDF010000615.1 GCA_031282705.1 Opitutaceae bacterium
CCGCGCCGGGCGCGCCGGCCTACCTGATGGTTTTCGACCGCCGCAGCGAGGGCAAGAAACTGCCGTGGGAACAGCGCATCACCTGGGAAACCGCCGGCGCCGGCGATGGCAGCGACGGAGCCGGTGGCGTGACGGTGGTCGGGTGCTGAAAAGCGTGGAAGCGGCTTCCAGCCGCTTGGGTCGGAGAAGCGGGGGGCGAAGCGAGCGGAGAAGCGGGAGGCACCGTCAGGACGGGAGCCTTCAGGCTGGAAAAGCGGCGGGGATGCCGCCTCCTCTTTCGACGCCCCGGCGGGATGGTTTGCATCATGGCCGAAGGCGGCGGGCAGGCCGCTCCGGGGCCCCGGCCTCCGGCGGGCGGGATTGGGTGTTGGGAGATTGGGTGTTGGGAAATTCATGGGGAATCGTGGCGCGGTTGCGGCGGCGCGGGGAGTGACGGGTTGCGCTTCGCGGGAGGCATGGGAGGGGCCGGTTTCGGGCCGGTCGGGATTGTCAGGGAATCTCTGAAAATCAGTTTTTAACCGCGAAAAGACGCGAAAGGACGCGAAATATAAAACCGAAAAAAGCCGGAGGGTTTGTTTGAGAAAAAACATTTGCTGGAAATTTCGCGGGGTTTCGCGGTTGGTTTGTTTTTTAATTTTTAGAGGTTCCCATCAGTATAAAATCAGCCGCGGTTTTTTGTTTTCTTCGCGGGCGCCTCCGGCTTTTCCGGGGACAGCACCGCCCCGGCGCGTTTCAGGTGCGCGCGCAGCGCGGGGTAGTCCAATGTGTGCGGCGTCACGCCCTGTTCCAGGGCCAGGCAGATGGCGGCGGCGGCGGCCTGCCCCATTTCCATATACACAGGCTCCATGCGGATGGAACCGTAGGCGACATGCGAGGCGGAGATGCAGACGGAGACGAGCAGGTTCTTGCATTGCCCCGGCCTGGGCAGCAGCGAGCGGTAGCTGATGCCATAGGGCATCACGCCTTTGTAGATGTGGCCCTCGCATTTGACGGTGTTTTTTTCCGTGAGAAAGAGGCAGACCTTGTGCGAGTCGAGCGCATAGGAGCCGACGGCGACGGGGTCGGGCACGGGGGCCCTGGCGGGCGCGACGACGATGCGGCCGGCCCCGTTTTTTTGCTTATGGGAAAAATTGTCCTCCTGCATCACGTGCAGGCCGGCCATGCGGCGCGCCTCCCTTATATAGAGTTGAGTGGGCCAGTGGCCGTTGTCGGCAAACTCGTCTTTTGCCAGGCCCCAGCGGCCCACTTCCCGGCGCAGGGCGCCGGGCACGCGCGGGTCGTTGCCCAGAAACCAGAAAAACCCCTGCACGTAGGAGCGGTGCGCCGCCTCGATTTTCTCGCGTTCCGCATACGATGCCTCCGCCCAGCCGTGGCCTCCGCCTATATAGTCGGTGGAGAAGCCGGCGGTGTTGTTGGAGTCGGTTTTCAGGTTCGGCATCGGCACGCGGGTGAAAAAGCCTTTTTCGGGCTTGAGGTTTTTCCTTTGCGCGATGCCGCGCAGCATCAGCTCGTAGTTGAGCGGATTATAATCGGCGGGGCGCGCGATGGGGACGCGGTTTTCCTCCAGCGCGGTGAGGCAGAGGCGGTAATTATAAGCCTGCACGCGCCCGTCGCCCTCGCCGTGCCCGCCGGGCGCGCGGGGTTCGATGCGGGGCAGGAGGCCGCCGGCGGGATTGCCCGGCTCGACAAACGGATCGATGCCGCCAAGCTCGTCGGCGTCGTCCAGCCGGATGCCGTTCAGCGTTTCCCCGTAGCGGCTGTTTGGCTCGCGCCCGACAATATATTCGACGCCCGCCGCCGCCATCAGGTCGCCCTCGTAGCTTGCGTCGATAAAATACGCGCCGGAAAACACACGCCCGCTTTCCATGGTGATGCGCGTGATGGCGCCGTCCTTTTTTTCGACCCCGGCGGCGCGGTCGAGGCGTTCGCCGCGCAGCAGGGTCACGGTCGCCCGGGATTTTTCGAGCCAGCGTTCAAAGACCAGCCGGGCGGCATGCGGCTCGAAATACCACTGGCATTTCATGTCCTTGGTGTGAGTCTGGCCGTGCCTGGGGAGGTAGGCGGCGCGGTCCTCATGTTTCCAGGCCGCCGGGTCGAGGTAGTATTGCCAGATCTCCTCGAAAAATTCACGGGCCAGCCCGCCGACGGTCCAGACGACGCCCTTGTCGGTCGCGCCCAGCCCGCCGGCCATCATGCCGCCGATGAAACGGCCCGGCTCCAGGATGATGACGGAGCGCCCCATGCGCGAAGCCTCCACCGCGGCCGCGATGCCCGACGGCGTGGCGCCGTAGATGATCACGTCGGCATGTTGGGGCGCGGAGGCGGCCCCAAGCCGGATGGAAAGGACGGAGGAGATAATAATAAATTTAAAAACAAGACGCTGGATGCGGGTTTTCATGATATTGATTTTATAATGAATGCCGGCTGGCGGCGTGAAATGCGGATGGGCTCATGCTAGAATGACACTCCATAGCTGATGGTTATATCACGCCCCTTGGCGAGGGACGCCAGGGACGAGTAGTAATGCTCATTAAAAAGATTGCTCGCATTCAGCCGGACGGTGTTTGTCCTTTTTCCTTTTTTACAACCATAGCCGACAAATCCCGAAAAGAGCGTGACCGACGGCTCAATCATGCGGCTGCGGCTGGCTGTCTCGCGACCCACCAGGCGGTCCCCCTGGTGGGTGGCCGCCCCGCCCAGGCGGAGGCCCTTGAACGGGCCGGTCTTGAGCGCGTAGCGTATCGCGCAATAGGCGTTGACGCGCGGGGTGTTGGTCATGCGATCCGTCGCCGGGTTGAGCCTCCGGCTGTAAGTCGTGGCGTCCATGCATCCCGCGCCAACGTTGATAAAGAGACCGGGCGTGGCATTCCATTTTATATTTCCGTCGAAACCCCTGGATTTATCGACTCCGTCGCCAAGGTATTGCGGCATCGTCCCGCCGGCCACGTAGTCGTCGTTGGCGATGGAGATGCCCTCCTTTTTTATATCATAGGCGGACACCGTGAACAAAAGACGGTCGCCGAACAGGCTGCCCTTGAAGCCGGCATCGACGCCCTTGCTGGTTTCGTTTGGCAGCACCCTGCCGGTGCCTTCGTCGATTGACAGGGAGGCGGTGAAGCCGGTGCTGAAATTGGCGTATAATACGAGCGCGTCACCGCATAATTTCAGGTTTGCGCCAAACGAGGAGGAGGTGTCGTTGTTGTGCGTCGCTTTTTCAGAAATCGTCAGCGGATTGTTTCGCGCATTGGTGGTGTTTTCATAGCGGACCTGCCACGGCCTTTCAACCTCGTCAAAGCGGACGGCGGCGAAGGTGACGAGGCGGCCGGCAAAAAAGAACCCGCGATAGCTGAGGAGCGCGCCGCAGGACCTGGTCTTGAGCCGGGTGCTTGTAAACAACTGGGTGATGGCATACGGGTCGAGGGGAATCCAGGCCGGATCATATACGTTGATGGCGGTGAGCTTGCGCGGCCCGGGCTGGACATATTGGGAGTCATCCGACTCGTTTACATGGTAATCGCCCGCCGCGAGGAAGGAGTGCCGGACGGGGCCGGTGCGCAGGCTCCAGTTCAGGTCGAAACCGAAATGCCGGGCATCGACATATTGCAACCTGCTATAAGGCTCGACATTAAATGTCGGGTCGGCGGCGGACACATAGGCGGAGGCCAGGCGGTTTTGGACGCCGCTGTATGTTTTTTTATAATCCTGCAAGTTGGCCCGGACGACGAGGTTTTGGGCGAGGCGGTGCTCGATCAGGAGATTGACGCATTCGAAGCCGCGTTTGAGGTGGTGGTTGGGGCCCTGGGTGTTGAACGCGCTTAACTCATCCGCCCGGCCTTTGATCATGGTTTTTCCGTCAATGTTCTCCTGCCAGAAAAGAATGGAGTCGCCCTGGTTGAGCCACTGGGGTTGCTTTTCCAGGGAAAGCGTAAACAGGGTGCGGGGAGCGGGCATATAGGTCACCGCAACGGCGTAGGTTTGTATCCGTTTGAAATAATAGGCGCTGTCGGATTTATTGTAATTGTAGGCGAATCCCGCGAAATAGAACAGTTTTCCGGGAATGACCGGGCTGCTGGCGTTGAGGCTCACCCTTTTGGAATCATATGCCGGGCCATAGGAGGCGGAGAGTGAATACCTGGGTCTTCGCGTGGCGCGCTTGGACACGCTGTTTATGATGCCGCCCGGTTCCGACTGGCCGAAGAGCGCGGCCGCGGGGCCGCGTATGAATTCGGTGCGGTCAATCAGCGAGGGATGGGGCGGATTGGCATCGGAAAATCCGTCGCGGAGCACGGGCGGGCCGAAGCCGCGGATTTTTTTCCCGGTGCTGTTTCCCGTCTCATCCGAGCCGGGGAACGCCCCGGCCACGAAGTTGAGCTGGTCGGAGAGTTCGAAGAGTTGGAAGTCCTCTATGAATTCGGAGGTGAGTGTCTCGATGGAAAAGGGGGTCTCGGTGAGCCTGGCGGCGGTGCGGGTGCCGATGGTGTCGGTGGCGATGTAGTTGTCGTTGTCGGCGGTGGTGGTGACTTGAAATTCGTCGAGGATGACGATCT
>JAITDF010000639.1 GCA_031282705.1 Opitutaceae bacterium
GACGGTGATGGGCGCGCCGTCGGGGATGCCGGGCGGGACGGTCACGGTGATTTGCGTTTCCTCCGGGTTGACGGTGAAGCGGGGCGCGTCCACGCCGCCGAAGCGGACGGTCATCACGCCGGTGAAATTGGCGCCGTTTATGACGATGGTCTGGCCGGCGGCGGCGTCTTCCGGGGTGAAGCCGGAGATGGCGGGCGGGGGAATGTCGGCGATGGTGTAGCCGGCGGCGACGCTGTCGGCGCCGTTTTCAGCGACGAGGCTGACCCCGCCTGAGGCGGGCGCGCCGCCGGGGAGGATGGCGGTGATTTCGGTGCGGACATCGTTGACGAGGACGCCGGCGGCGGCGACGCCGCCGAATTTCAACCCGGTGACGTTTATAAAATTGGCGCCGCGGATTTTTATCAAACCGCCGCTGACGACGGTGGACGGATATATTTCCGAGATGACGGGCGGGGCGGCGGCGGCGAAGGCGGCGAGCCAGTCCGGGTCGATTTCGAGGGCGACGACTTTTTTCAGGTTCGCGTCGTTGAATACAACCCATTTGTTGTCGGGGCTGATGTGCGGGTGCGGGTGCCAGGGGTGGTCGGTCGCGGAAGTCCGGCAAAGGACCTGGCGGGCGCCGGTGGTGAAGTTGACGGCGACGATGCGGCTGACGCCGCCGGCCTCCTGCGTGTCCACGACGGCCCAGCGCCCGTCGCGGCTGATGTTGCAATGCCAGTCGCGGCGGTCGGCGTCGGGGGAGGCGACGCGGAAGGAGCGGTCGAAGCCGATTTCATACAGGCCGCGCGGCGTGCCGGAACTGCCGGGATAAACGACGGTGACGGCGCTGCGATTATTAAACAGGGCGCGCTCGTGGCCGGTGTATAAATCGCGGTCATCGGCGCTCTTTTGGACAAACAACTGGACGCCGGCGGGGGCCTCGGCGGCGTGCCACGCCCAGATGCGGCTGAGGGTGCGGTCGTCGGTGGCGTTGCTGAACATCACCCAGTCGTTGTCGAAGGGGGAGCAGTGGACGTGGTCGGTGGCGAACTCCGGGACGAGGAGCGTCTCGGCGGCGCCGGTGGCGTTGTCGATTTTCAGGATGCGCCCGTCGGTGTTGTCGTTGATATTATAAATGCGGGCGAAGCTGGCGGAGGCGTCGTTGGCGAGGTTGACGGTCTGGGAGATCTGCCAGCCGGCCGGGCCTTCATAAACGAGCCGGTTGGAGCCGGTGCCGAGAAAGCCGGCGGCGGCTGATCCATAAACAGGGCCGTTGTCGAGGGGGCCGAGGACGCCCTCGCGGACGCGGGCGGGCACGGCGCCGCCGGAGCCGGCCTGCTGTGTGTAGCAAACACTGCCGCCGCCGTTTTCGGAGACGGCGTAATAGAGTCTCATGCCCTCGGTGAGGAGGAGCTGTTTTGTCACCGGCGCCGGCGGGTTGGGGTTGAACTGGTCGAGGCGGAGTTTGCTGTCGTTTTGATATTGGGCGACGACGAGCACCCAGTCGCCGGAGCCGCCGTTTTCGCGGCGGAAGCCGTTTTCGTGGGGGTAGGTGAAATAGGTGTTCGGCTCGGAATACACGACGCGTTTTATAATGGCATCGGATGCGAAATCCGTGGCGGCGGGGGCGTCGCAGGTGGTATAGAACGAGATGCTTTGGGAGCCGGAGTATTCGGTGCCCTCGGGCGAGGGGCCGTAATTGACCGCGTCGCCCTCGGGGTGGAAGCCGCCGGTCTGGTTGCCGCGTCCGGTGCCGGCATATTGGGTGTTGAGCGTGGACCAGGGGGCGCTGCTGCCGGAGGTGGCGACGAGGATGCGGTTGTTCTTGATTTCCGCCGGGCGGATGCGGAAGCCGTAGACGCCGCCGTTGACCAGCGGCAGCGGCGCGGCAAGGGTGATGTTTATATATTTGTCCGGCTGCACATGCGCGGGGGAAATGGTGACGGTGGCGCTGACGAGGGTGGAGACGACCTTGCGGGTGGCGTCGAGTTCCTGCACGTCGAGCGCCCAGAGCTGGTCGCCCGCGGTGTAGGTGTTGCCGCCGGGCGTGTTTTGGTCGGGGGCGACGCGGATGCCGACGCCGGTGAGGTTGCGGTCGCCCCGCCAGGTGAAGGTCTGGGAGACGGCGCGGTAGTCGGTGGCGTTGAGGTAGCGCGCCTGCGTCCCCTCGGTGATTTCGGCGGTGGAGGTGCCGCTGGTGTTATAGACAACGGGCTGGACGATGTTGGCGGCGGCCGGCGGGGAGTCCTCCAGGCCGGCGGTCTGGGCGCGCGCGGCGGAGGGAAAAACCGCGAGCAGCATGACGGAAGTGATGATGTTTCTCATAATAAACTCCTGTTTTGGGATTGCCGGTTGAAATGGTTTTATTTTGTCCCGCCGGCTTCCGTGTTGAACGGCGGGGCGGGCAGATTCGCGCCGTTATACAAAGACATGGACGGGAAATTGCGCCACGCGTAACGCACGGCCGCCGGCGCGGGGACCTGCGGCGCGGCCAGGACGACCTGCGCGCCCCCATACGGGAACGGGCTTTCCCCGCTGCAAGACCGCGCCATCGCGAAACAGCGGCGCGGGCACGGGCGCGGCCGGCGCTGGCGCGGCTGCCATGACGGCAAGGAGGAAAACATAGGCGAACAGCAATTTTTTCATGATATAAGGCGTCTGGGGGAGAGTGGGAGAGATGGGAGGAACAGGAGGAACAGGAGAAATGGGAGAGATGGGAGAGATGGGACTGATGGGGGTGATAATAATGAAGGGCTTCCAATCATGTTTTTTATTTTTCGAGGAAGCGGGCGAGCCAGGCCTGGTTGATTTCTAGGGCGACTACTTTTTGCAGGGCGGCGTCGTTGAAGACGACCCATTTGCCGTCGGGGCTGATGTGCGGGTGGGGGTGCCAGGGGTGGGCGGTGTAGGAGGTGCGGCAGAGCAGGCGGCGGGCGCCGGTGGCGAGGTTGACGGCGTAGAGGTGGCTGACGCCGGTCTCCTGCGTGTCCACGACGGCCCAGCGTCCGTCGCGGCTGGGGTTGCAGTGCCAGTCGGTGCGCACGGTGTCGGGGCTGGCGCAGCGGAAGGTGCCGTCGAAGTTTATTTCATACAGGCCGGTGGGGCGTCCGGGGCTGTTGGGGAAAACGATGGTGAGGGCGCCGAGGCGGTGGAAAAGCGCGACTTCGTGGCCGTTGTA
>JAITDF010000677.1 GCA_031282705.1 Opitutaceae bacterium
CCATTGGAATTGCATGGGCTCGTCGCCGGTGACGCCGACGGTGAATGACACGGCGCCGCCGGCGGGGGCGACGGTGGAGCGCGGTTGCTCCAGAATAACCGGATAGGGCATGACCAGCGTGAGCGTGCCGGTGGCGCGGCCGTAATAGGCGGGGTCGGTGACGTGGGCGATGACGTCGTAATCGCCGACCGCGACGGGCGCGGCGGTGCCGCCGTTGTAGGTGATGAGAAGCGGCAGGCCGGCGGGGTCGGTGACGGCGGCGGCGGGTTTTTCCGTGCCGTCGTAGGTTTGGAAGAGGCCGGACAGCGTGACCGTGGCGGGGGCGGGGCGGGCGATTTCGTCAACGGCCCAGGTGCCGTCGGCGTTGAGGGCGATGCGCGTGGTGGGGACGGCGGCGGTGGCGCCGTCGAGGTGGATTTCGGCGGCGTCGGGGCCGGTGCGGAGGATGCGGATGCCGGCGGCGAGGGCGGCGGCGGCGGTGTCGTCGTCGCCTTCGTGCGGGACAAAAACGGTGGCGAACGCGGCGGGTTTGCCGGCTTGCAGGGTGGAGCGCGCGTAGGTGGCGAGCGGGCTGGCGCCGGCCCAGAGCGCGGGCGAGGGGCGGACGCCGCCGTGGTCGCGTCCGGGGGCGGCTTCCATGACGACGAGGAGGCGGGCGTTGTCGTCGCGGGCGCGGGTGAGGGAGTTGACAAAGCCGCGCGCGTCGAACACGGCGCCGACGCCGGTGGCGGCGGCGGGAATGGCGTCGGGCGCGGCGGCGCAGGGGATTTGCCAGACGGGGCCGGCGGAGCGGCCGGCGGCTTCGACGCCTGGGCGGACGGTGTCCATGACGACGAGGGCGCCGTTGTCGAGCTGCACCATGCGGCGGGTGAGCGAGGTGCCGGGCGTGAAGTAGCCGTCGAGGGTGAAGGCGGCGTGGCGGGCGGTGCCGGCGGGGTTGGTTTCGACGGTGGCGGCGGCGGCGGGCGCGAAGGCTTCGAGCCAGGCGTAGTCGCCGGAGAGCTGGGAGTCGTAGTCGTAGCGGTCGCGGATATGGACAATCTGGTCGTCGAAGGGATGGGCGTCGGGGTCGGCGGTCAGCACCTTCCAGTAGAATTTAACATAAGGATACGCCGCGGGGTCCACGGCGGGCGAGGGGTTTGCCTGCGTGGCGGGCGTGCGGGCGAAGGTGGCGGCGTCGGCGGTGTCGTAGGCGCGGACGGTGAAGCGGAGGGCGGGGAGCGCGACGCCGCCGATGACGGGGCCGGCATCGACAGCGGCTTCGAGCACGGCGTTCCAGCCGGCGGCGTTGTCGGTGGCGTTTAATACAGTTTCGGCACCGTCGGCGGCGACGAGGCGGAAATTGCTTATCCAGACAGTGGCGGTGTTGGCGGGGTCGCGCTGCTCGAAGCGCCACTCGGGGCGTTCTATCAAATGGCGCCCGCCGCCATTATGCAACGGGTCGGCGGAATTTGTTATTTCCGGAAAATCGGCGGTGGGGATGACGGCCTCATACCACGTGTCGTTTTGCGGCCGGCCGCGATAGGGGAAGGGCGCGCCGGGGCGGTTTATCAAAACCATGCTGGCGGCGTCGCTGGCGCGGTTGTGGTAGCCGAGCGAATGAATATAGGCGTTGTTATTATATTCATACAACGCGACGGCGCCGGTCTGCTCCTTGTGACTGTGGTAGCCGTGCGAAAAAACCTCGGCGACGGTGAAGGGCGAGCCGGGCGCGCGGTCCGGGGCGAGGATGATTTTGTCGGGCTCGGCGGGGGAGAGGCGGGTGTTGCGCGTGAGGAGCGCGGAGCCGGCGGCGTTGGCGGCGGGCGCGGCCGCCTCGTCCGCCCAATCCCAAAGGTAGGTTAATAAAAACAGATTCAGCGGGTGGCGCGCGCGGGTGCTTTTGCGGGCGAGGTTCCACGAGGCGAGCGCGGCGGAGCGGTGGGCGGCGTCGCCGGTGCGTCGCGCGGCCCACTCGAAGACGGCGGGCCAGCAGTCCGCGTCGGGCAGCGAGGAGCCGTTGCCGCTGTCGCCGTAGTCGGGCATCCGGCCCGAGCCGGCGACCTGGTCGCGGAAGCGCGCGAGCATGGCGCGCGTGCCGGCGTGGTCGAGGTCGGCGGCGGGCAGGCTGGCGGCGAGCGCGGCGGGGGCGCGCTCCTGCATGAACACGGTCATGGGCCAGAAGAGTTTGTTGTAATTGAGGGCGTTTTCGACGGTGTCGTGGCGCGCGGCCCACGCGTTCCATTGTTTTATGACATACGCGGCGCCGGCGCCGTCCCAGCCGGCGGCGCCGTCGAGGTCGGGCCAGAGCGCGAGCGCCTGCGCGGTGGCGGCGCCGTCGAAGGCGCCGGCGTTGTTGTCGCCGACCTTTCCGGGGCCGCAGTTGGCGGCGGCGATGGCTTTCATGTCGGCCTGGAACGCGGCGTCGAAGGCGGCGTCGAGCGCGGAATAATTGTTTTCGAGCAGGATTTTATAGGCTTCGAGAAAGGCGAATTTCGCCTGGAAACCGATGCTCCAGCCGGAGGGCGTGGCGGCGCGCTGGGCGCGGAGGGCGGCGAGCAGGGCGAAGGCGCGGCCGGCGAGGGCGGGCTCGGTTTTCCCGCCGGCGAGCCAGAGGCGCGCGGCGGCGGCGGCGATCTCCGGCACGCTGTCGGGCGCGGGCTTGCCGGCGGGCAGGAGCGCGGGGAGCGCGGCGTCGGAATACTCATTGTATAAAGCGTCGTCCACCCAGGCGCGCACCACGGGTTTGTATGAAGTGTCCGCCCCGTTTTTCGGCAGGAGGCGCACCTGCTCGATTTGTTCGGCGGTGAGCGCGGTTCTATAAATGCGGATGCAGGCCATCTTGCCGTCGAAATTGCGGCCCCTGACATTGGCGTCGTAGAAACCGAAGCGGGAGAATGCGCCGTTGCGGAGGCCGGCGGGCGCCCAGTTGGCGGCGGGGGTGATGGTTTTGCCGGGGGCGGCGGCGGTGTTTTCGGTGGCTTCATACACGGAGACCTCGCCGGCGGCGTCGGTGCGGAGGTTCCAGGTGAAGGCGAGGAATTTCCACTCGCCGGCCTTGCCGGCGTTTTTGTCGGTGGCGAGGCAGGACTGGTTGGCGCCGGCGGCGTTATATACAAGACCGCGGGAGGCCTGGCCGGAGAGCAGGATGTCAACGGACTGGGTGTGCCACAGTATCACCTGGTCGTTGGCGCCGGTGGCGGCGGGGGCGTCGTGCGCGAGTTTATACCAAAGTGTAATCGTGCCCTGGCGGGAGGCGCCGGCGTCGGCGAAATAGTCGGTGAAGTTGTCAAGGCCGGCCATGTATTTGGTGTAGGCGGCGGCGGTGGCGCCCATTTCATTGCCGGAGAAATCAATGGCGCGGCCGTTGCCGAAGGGGGCGTCGCCGTGGCCGGTGCGGCGGTCGACGGCGCTGGCGGCGGCCCACGTGGTGCTGGAGGAGGGGGCGGGATTTTCCTTGGTCACGGCGTCGCAGCCGGCGGCGGTGCCGGTGTTGGTCATGGCGGAGCCGCGCCCATCCAGCGCGTAATGGATGGCGGGCTCCGGCAGCGGCGCGGGCTGCGCTTGCGCGGGGCGCGTCGGCAAGGCGGGCATCAGGCAGGCAATGGCCGCCAGCGACGCCGGCAGGCGGGACGCGAAAAACAAACGGGAAACGCGGGCGTGGTGTGTTTTCATGGGAGGGGACGGAGTGCGGGATTGGCGGTGCCTGCGTCCTCGCGGCGGCGCGGGGGCGCGTGTTGAACCGGGGCCGAGTCTGGCGGGCGCGCGGGTTTTTTGTCCAGACGGCGTGCATGGCCGAAAGAAACAGGTTTTTGGCCGTAACGATTATGGGCGGCACCGCCGGCGGGGCGCGAAAGGCGGCGCGGGCGGGCAAAATGAGTTTCCCTCCAAGGCGGCCTTCCGTTCCGCCCGCCGGCGCCGCCGGTGAAAGCCAAATATGCGTTTCGGCAAAATTCGTGATTGAAACAGACATGGCGGTTTCGCGCGCACTCGTCTATGATGATGCTTCGTGACAGACTTCCCGCAACCCAGCCACCTCCCCGCATGAAACACCCGACCCTCGGATTGATTTTATTTTCCGCTCCATTCGCTCCGGCGTTTTCCGCCGCGCAATCCGCCCCGGCGGCGCCGCCGGACGACGAGATCGTGGTGCTTTCCGCCTTCGAGGTCAGCGCCGGCTCGCAGCGTGGCTACCAGGCGTCGGAGTCCGCCGTCGGCACGCGCTACGCGGCGTCCATCCTGGATCAGCCGCTCTCCGTGCAGGTCGTGACGAGCGAGTTCATAGAGAGTTTCCTCGCGTTCGACGTGAACGACGTGCTCGCCTACACGAGCAGTTTCGTGCCCGCCGAGGGCACGGGCGCGTTCACGCTGCGCGGCATCCGCGCCACCTCCAGCCAGTATAAAAACGGCATCCGCGAGGGCGGCATCTACGGCCCGGCCAGCGTGGACCGCGTGGAGGTCATCCGCGGCCCCAACGCCGCCATCTACGGCGCGACCGAGCCGTCCGGCCTGCGCAACGTCGTCACCAAGCAGGCCGGCGCGAGGCCCGCCCAACTGCTGCGCCTGCAGGCGGGATCGGACGACTTTTTCCGCGCCGTGCTCTCGGTCAACCAGCCGTTGATAAAACGCCGCCTCCACACGCGCTTTGATATTTCCACCGACCAGAGCAAACAATACACGCAGGATTTCGGGCGCTTTTACCGCAAGTCGGCCTACAATTCCTCCACGTGGAAAATCGGCCCGGACACCGCGCTCACATATCATCTGGATTATGTGAAATTCCGCTCCTACGTGCAGGCGTCCGGCGTGCTCCCGTGGGTGGTCGCCAACATCACCCGGCCCGACGGCGGCGCGCAGGCGAACGTTCCCGTCGCCCTCTTCGGCGCCGGCATGTGGGAGGAATACAAACACATCAACACCGCCGGCCCCCACGCCTACAACGAAATAGAATACTCGCAACTTGACGCCAACCTCACGCACAGGTTCACCGGCTGGCTCTCGCTGCGCGTGCTCGGCGCCACGTGGTATCGCCGGCAGAACATCCTCCGCGGCGCCAACTACTCCGGCACCCCCTCCAACGCATACAACGCCACCACCATGCAACTGCTCGGCACCGCCCAGCCCCGCCTCGAACGCAACCGCCAGCGGCAGTATAACATCCAGGCCGACCTCCTCGCCGACTTCAAGACCGGCCCGGTCAAACACAAGCTCCTCGTCACCGCCGATTATCTTATCAACGACACCGGCCAGAAATACCGCACCAGCGGCCTCGCCAGCCGCGTCACAAATCTTAACGATGAATTCTGGGGCGCGCGCCGGTTTTATAATCCCGCGTTCCGCTACGAATTTGATTTCGACGACACCGCCACCTGGTCCAACCTCACCATCGACACCGCCACCCAGGGCATCGCGAAGGGCCTCATGGTTTCCGAGCGCTTCTCGCTGTTCGGCGACCGTCTCTTCGGCTTCATCGGCGGGCGGCACGACGAGTTGAAGAACAGCCAGGCCGACGAGCTTAACGCCGTCGCCTACCACGGGGTCAGCCACGCCCCCGGCTCCGTCGTGGGTTTCGACCCCGAAAAGGCCGATACCATCCAGAGCGGCATCGTGTATAAAATCCTCCCCGCGCTCTCGGCGTATTTTAATTTCAGCCAGTCCTTCAACGGCCAGCGCGCCGACGTCGTCTGGTATCAGGACATCAACCGCCACCCCCTCAAGGCCCAGCGCGGCGAGGGCTGGGAAATTGGTATCAAGTCCGCCCTCATGGACGGGGCGTTCGCCTTCACCGTCACTTATTATAATGTGGACAAGAAAAACGTCTCCCGCCAGGCAAAGGACGAATGGGGCAACAACCTCGAAATCCCCGACGGCACCGGCGGCTACTACGCCACCCTCACCGGCGTCACCTCGCAGGGCGTCGAGCTCGACTTCAACTGGAAACTCTCCCGCAACCTCGGCGTCTTCGGCTCCACCAGCTGGGACGACATTTCATACAGCCGCGTCGGGCAGGCCTACGACGGCTACCTCCTCGGCCTCCCGCCCGACGGCACCCCCGAATGGTCCGGCGCCCTCGCCCTTCGCTACGACTTCACCGACGGCCCGCTCAAGAACTTCTCCCTCCGCGCCGGCCTCCGCCACATGGGTGCCATGCTCGTGGACACCTCCACCTACTCCATCTACGGCAACAGCGGCATCCGCGCCCCCGACCTGGTCATCACCGACGCCGGGCAAAACCCCGTATATTCCTACGCCCAGTATTTCTTCAAAAACGCCGCCTACACCGTCGTTGACCTCGGCGTCAGCCGCGAATTCCGGACGAAAAAAATCCGCCACCTCGTGAGCCTCGACGTGAAAAACCTGCTCGACGCCTCCTACCTGAAAGGCCGCCGCCCCGGCGACCCGTTCGCGGTATATTTTTCATACGAAATCAGGCACTGAGCCGCGACATGATATAATCGTTCCCGCGCCCTTGCCGACACTTTATAATGAACCCCACCACCACCGCCGCCGACCTTGAGAAAACAATCGCGCGCGTCATCGCGCGCATGACAACCCTGAGCGCCGGGCGCGGGCGGGAAAAATGCCCGATAGACATCGTGGCCTTCGACTGCTGGGAGTGGCCCCAGGGCGTGGGCCTGTATGGACTGTGCAAATACCACGAGCAAACCCGCGACCCGGCGACGCTCGCGCTGCTGCGCGGCTGGTTCGCGCGGCGCCTCGCCGCCGGCGCGCCCGCCCGCAACGTCAACACCACCGCCCCCATGCTCGCCCTCGCCCACCTCGCCGAAGCCGGCCACGGCGGCGGCGACGCGCCCGCTCTCTGCGCCGACTGGGCGGAGTGGGTTTTCTCAAAAATGACCCGCACCGCCGACGGCGGCATCCAGCACGCCGTCACCGGCCTCGCCAACGACGGCCAGCTCTGGGCCGACACGCTCTACATGACCGTGCTCTTCCTCGCCAAGGCCGGGCGCCTCCTTCGCCGCGACGATTACCTGGAGGAGGCCGCGCGCCAGTTTCTTGTTCATATAAAATACCTTTTCGATCGCGAGACCGGCCTCTGGTTTCACGGCTGGGATTTCAACGGACGCCACAATTTCGCCCGCGCGCGCTGGGCCCGCGGCAACTGCTGGTTCACCGCCGGCGTCGTGGATTTCCTGGAAATCGCCCGCCCCTCCGCCGCCGTGCGCGGCTTCCTCGTGGACACCCTCCGCGCGCAAGTGGACGCGCTCGCCCGCCTGCAAGCCGCCGACGGCCTCTGGCACACCCTGCTCGACGACCCCGCGTCCTACGCCGAGACCAGCGCCAGCGCCGGCTTCGGCTACGGCATCCTCGCCGGCGCGCGCCTCGGCTACCTCGACCCTGCCGCCGCCGCCGTCGGACGCCGCGCGCTCGACGGCGTGCTTGGCAAAATCCTCCCCGACGGCACCGTCACCGGCGTCTCCTTCGGCACCCCGATGGGCCGCACGCTCGACTTCTACCGCGACATCCCGTGCCGCCCGATGCCCTACGGCCAGTCGCTCGCCGTGCTCCTGCTCGGCGAGGCGCTCAAACACGAAAAAATCAAAAACTAAAAAACATGCCCGCCACACACACCACACACACCGCGCCCGCCATGCACACCGTGCATACCGCCCGTTTCACCGCCGCCGCCCGCGCCGCCCGCGCTGTCGCCGCCGCCGCGCTTTTGCTCGCCTTCGCACTTGCGCCCGCGCAAACAACCGCCGCCGCCACCACCGCCGCCACCCCGAACTGGACGGGCGACCCCGCCGCCGGCACCGGCGAACTTGAGCAAATGTGGCAAATCATCCGCGACGCGAAAGCCGACCCCGCCGGCGCGCGCCCCGTCTCGCTGCGCGGCATCTTCCGCTTCGCCCTCGAAGCCGCCGGGCTGCCCCCCGCAGGCTGGCACCCCGAACGCGTCGAGGCCGCCCTCGAACTCACCCGCACCATGCAGGACTCCGACCCCGCCAGCCCCACCCGCGGCAACTTCCGCTGGGGCTCCAACCAGGACAAAATCCACGACCTCAATGCCGCCGAGTTCGCCGCGCAACTCATGGGCTTCCTCCACCACAACTACGCCGACCGCCTCACCCCTCGCGCCCGCGCGCTCCTCGACGAGCAGATGACCGGCGCCCTCCACGCCCTCGCCGCCCGCAAAGTCCGCATCGAATACACCAATATCTATGTCATGAAATGCTGGGGTCTCGTTGCCCTCGGCGAAGCCCTTGGCCGCGCCGACGCCGCCGACGACGGCTACCGCCGCTTCGACCAATGGCTCGCCCACACCGCCCGCAACGGCATCGCCGAATACGACACCCCCACCTACTACGGCGTCGTCCTCGACTCCCTCCAGATGCTCGCCCGCCACGCCGGCCGCCAAGCCGCGCGCGAAAAAGCCGCCAAGGCCATCCGCTACCTCTGGGCCGACGCCGCCGCCAACTGGTGGAAACCCGGCGACCGCCTCGCCGGCGCCAACGCCCGCAGCTACGACTACACCCACGCCCACGGCTACTTTGAACTCCACACCTGGCCCTCCGGCTGGCTCCGCCGCCGTCCGCAAATCGAAGGCGCCGGCTGGCCCCCCGGCCCCCGCGCCAACCTCTCCGCCATGCTCGACGCCGTCTGCCTCCCCGCGCCCGCCGCCCTCGTGCAACCCCTCCTCGACGAAATCCCCCGCACCGTCGTCCAACGCTGGGGCGAAGGCCCCGGCCGCATCGCCACCGACTACATCGGCCGCCGCGTCAGCCTCGGCACCTCCGGCCACGAAAATGGACGCGACGACCGCAACCTCGTCATCAACCTCGGCGACTCCCCCGCCATCCCGCAAATGATCCTCTTCATGGACGGACGCGGCGACCCTTACGGCACCAAAAAAACCGCCAACGCCGCCGCCCAGGCCAAGGCCCTCCACCTCGTCCCCTTCGTCGCCACCGTCCAGCGCGGCCCGGAGGCGCTCCAGCTCCTCTCCGCCGACCCCCTCGGCCCCGGCTCCCCCAACCGCCGCGACACCCTCCGCTGCTTCCTCACCCACCTCACCATCCCCGCCGCCGCCACCATCTGGATTGACGGCGTGCGCGTCGAGCCCGGCACCCCGAAGGAACCGCTCCTCCTCGACCTCAAGCCCGGCACCGTCGTCAGCGCCCGCCTCGGCGACGCCATCGCCGCGCTCCGCCTCCTCCACGCCGACGTCACGCCCGGCGAAACCTGGACCCGTCCGCAAATCCGCCTCATCGAAGACAAAAAAGGAGACGAAACCCGCCGCCTCACCATCGTCCACGACCGCAACGCCCCGCGCGGCCGCGCCACCATCGTCGCCTGGCTGCGCGTCGCCGAGGGGCTCGACGACGCCGGCTTCGCCCGCTTCCGCCGCGACTTCGCCGCCGCCGCCGCCGCCGTTGCACGCGACGGCGGCACCTTCCGCGCCGCCGCCGCCGGCCTCGCCGGCGAGCTCCGCATCGAGGCCGACGTGGTGAAACGCGCCCGTCACATCCTCGCCGGCGCCGAGCCCCGCCCCGCCCTCCTCACCGTCAACGGCCGCGAAGTCGGCCGCGAAATCCTCGGCGAGTTCGCCGATGCCGAACCCTGAGCCCTCCCCTTCCCCGCCGCCAGCGGACTTGGAATTCTGCGCTACGACCGCCACCGGCGCGGCAGCGCCACGTAGCGCAGGTTTCCAAACCTGCTTCCGGGCCGGAGGCCCGCAACCAGACCCATTCCCGGAAACAGGCCCGCAACCGATCGTGAGTTTTAATTCTACTTTGTTTAAAAAATGCTTGGTTTCTGAAAACTTCCAATGCGATGAAGACCGTTCGCCGCAAAAGCGGCGCGCAAACACAACCCATAACTGATGTTACGCGGCTCTGACGTACCGCAGACTTCCAAGTCTGCTCCGAAGCTCATGCCTGATTGCGGGTTCGCGGCCAGGCGTGAGTTTTAAGCAGGTTTGGAAACCTGCGGTA
>JAITDF010000684.1 GCA_031282705.1 Opitutaceae bacterium
TACCGCAGGTTTCCAAACCTGCTTAAAACTCACGCCTGGCCGCGAACCCGCAATCAGGCATGAGCTTCGGAGCAGACTTGGAAGTCTGCGGTACGTCAGAGCCGCGTAACATCAGTTACGCAGGCGACCAGTCCGGGGGGGGGCGATTTTCGATTCTCGATTTTCGATTGGGGAGCTTCCGCTCCCGCCGGCGAATCGGCGCGGCAGCTCCAAATCGAAAATCGAGAATCGAAAATCCCCCCTCCCCCCTCCGGAGCAGCCGCTCCCGCGTAACATCAGTTGTTTAAGAAAAAATATTTATTTGAAATTCCGCGGGATTTCGCATTTCGCGATTCTCGCGGTTGTTTTTTTCTGATTTTTAGAGGTTCCCAAAAATGAAAAATCCCGAAACAGCAGCTCCCGGCCCCACACGCTTCCCCCGCATCCTCGCCGGCGCCTTCGCAGTGACGGCGTGCGTTTTGTTTATGAACGCCGCCCCGCTCACCACCGCCGCCGCCTCTTCCGGCGAACCGCTCCGCGCCGCCGCCGCCGCGCCCGGCGAAATCCGCGCGGTGGAACTCCGTTGCGAACACCGCGACGACCCGCCCGGCATCCGCGAGGTGTGGCCCCGGCTCACCTGGCGCCTGGAAGCCGCGCGCCCCGGACGGCGCGGCCTCGTCCAGACCGCCTGGCAAATCCTCGTCGCCTCCTCGCCCGAAAAACTCGCCGGCGGCGAAGGCGACCTCTGGGATTCGGGCCGCGTCGAAAGCGCCGGCACCCGCGCCGTCTTCGCCGGGCGCAAACTCGCCGCGCTCCAGCAGGCTTGGTGGAAGGTGCGCGTGTGGGACGGCGCCGCCACCGCCTCCGACTGGAGCGCGCCCGCCACCTGGTCTCGCGGACTGGAGGAGACGGTGACGTTGAAAGACTGGCCGGGCGACTGGATCGGCCTCGACCCGGACGACGGGCGGCACAACGAAACCCTCACCGACGCCCAGCGCCAGCGCGCCGCGCGCCGCCAGCTCAAGTGGGTGAAGGCCGTCATGAGCGGCGTGAAAAAACGCCCCGTCCCCGCCTTCGACGCCAAGGTCGCCGCGCCGCCCACCGACACCGACATGGGCGCCGGCCGCCCGCTCACCGCGTGGTTCGCCAAGACTTTTCGCGTGGACGACAAGGCCGCGCCCGCCCGCGCCGTCATCTGGCTCGTGCCCGACATGGAGTGCGAAATCTGGCTCAACGACCACCGCGCCGGCACCGCCGCGCGCTGGGAAATCGCGCGGCAGATCGACCTCGCCCCCTTCCTCCGCGACGGCGACAACCGCGTCGCGCTCCGCGTCACGCAAAACGACGGCTACGCCCCCGCCGTGCTCGGCGAAATCGAGCTGTTTCCCGCCGCCGGCACCGCCGCCACCGCCGCCGCCGACACCACGCGCCGCATCCCGCTCGACGCCACCTGGCGCTTTGCCGAGTCCGACGCCGCCACACCGCCGCCGCCCGCCGCCAGCGACACCGCCGCCGCCGCCGCCATCTGGAAAAAACCCGCGCTTCTCTCCCGCGTCTGGGGCACGGCGGAAAACGTCACGCACCACTACGCGCCGGCGGCGATGTTGAGAAAAGAGTTTGCCGTGGAAAAACCGGTGCGCCGCGCCACGCTCGTTGCCACCGCCGCCGGCATCTACGAAATCGAAATCAACGGCCGCCGCGTCGGCGCCGACTTCTTCTCGCCCGGCTGCACCGACTACCGCCGCCGCATCCACGCCCAGACGCACGATGTTACCGCCCTGCTCGGCGCCGGCGCCAACGCCATCGGCATCACCCTCGCCGACGGCTGGTTTGCCGGCGTCATGGGCTACTCCGGCCGCCGCCACACCTACGGCGGCTGGCCGCGCGCCCGCGCGCTCCTCGTCATCGAGCACACCGACGGCACCGTCGCTCGCCTCGCCACCGACCGCTCGTGGAAGGCCGCGTTCGGCCCCGTGCGCTACGCCGACCTCATGCAAGGCTGCGGCTACGACGCGCGGCTGGAGACGCCCGGCTGGACGCGCCCCGGCTTCGACGACTCCGGCTGGAAACGCGCCGCCACCGGCCACCGCACGCTCGCCGACGGCGCGCCCAACCAGCTCGCGCAAACCGTGCTCGAAGGCGCCACGCTCGACGGCGCGCGCATCACCGAAACCCTGCCCGCGCGCTCGGTGCGCGAGACCGCGCCCGGCGTGTGGCTGGCGGACTTCGGGCAGAATTTCACCGGCTGGGCCCGCCTGAAAACACGCGGCGGCGCCGGCGCCCGCGTCATTTTCCGCCACGGCGAAATGCTCAACCCCGACGGCACCCTCTACACCTCCAACCTGCGCGGCGCGTCGGCGGTGGACGAGTTCTGGCTGCGCGGCGACGCCGGCGGCGAGACGCTGGAGCCGCGCTTCACGTTCCACGGTTTCCGCTACCTCGAAGTGCGCGGCCTCGCGCAGGCGCCCGCCCCGGCGGACTTCACCGGCGTCGTTGTCCACACCCCGATGAAACGCACCGGCTGGTTCGAATGCTCCGACGAAAATTTGAACAAACTTTTCTCCAACATCATCTGGGGCCAGCGCGGCAACTACCTCGAAATCCCCACCGACTGCCCCCAGCGCGACGAACGCCTCGGCTGGACCGGCGACACCCAGTTCTTCGCCCGCACCGCCTCCTACAACTACGACACCCGCGCCTTCCTCGAACGCTGGCTCGAATCCCTCGTCAGCGACGCCCAAAACGCCGAAGGCGTCTTCCCCGGCGTCGCCCCCTCCTTCCCCGGCTACCACGTCCGCCCCTCCACCGCCTGGGGCGACGCCGCCATCATCGTCCCCCACGTCCTCTGGACCCAATACGGCGAAACCCGCCCCATCGAACGCCACTACGACGCCCTCGCCCGCTACATGGACTGGCTCGACCGCCGCTCCCGCGACGGCATCGTGCTCGTCGGCGGCTACGGCGACTGGCTCCACAAAGGCGGCACCGCCAAAACCGAAGTCATGGACACCGCCTACCACGCCCACCTCTGCGACCTCATGTCGCAAATGGCGGAGGCCACCGGACGCGTGGCGGAGGCGGCGCGTTATGCGGAACTGCGCGACGAGGTGCGCGCCGCCTTCGCCCGCGAATTTCTCCGCCCCGACGGCGCCATCCTCGAAAGCAGCCAGACCGGTTACGCCCTCGCCTTCACCATGGACCTCGTCCCCGACCGCCTCCGCGCCGCGATGACGGAAAAATTCAACGACACCATCCGCGCCTTCGACTGGCACCTCGCCACCGGCTTCATCGGCACCCCGCGCCTCATGCCCGCGCTCTTCGCCGCCGGCCTCGACGCCACCGCCTGGCGCGTGCTCATGCAGGACACCTACCCCTCATGGCTCTACCAGGTGAAACTCGGCGCGACCACCATGTGGGAACGCTGGGACGGCTGGACGCCCGGCGAAGGCTTCCAGGCCGTCGCGATGAATTCGTTCAACCACTACGCCTTCGGCGCGGTGGGCGAGGCGCTCTACCGGCACGTCGCCGGCATCGACACCGCCGCGCCCGGCTTCCGCGAAATCGTCATCCGCCCCCGCCCCGGCGGCGGCCTCACCCACGCGCGCGCCGCCTACGAAGC
>JAITDF010000685.1 GCA_031282705.1 Opitutaceae bacterium
TACCGCAGGTTTCCAAACCTGCTTAAAACTCACGCCTGGCCGCGAACCCGCAATCAGGCATGAGCTTCGGAGCAGACTTGGAAGTCTGCGGTACGTCAGAGCCGCGTAACATCAGTTACATCAGTCAGGATTAAAGCCTCGCGCGGGCGAAGCGGCCTCCGCCCCTATGCGCTTCGCGGCGCGTTTTCCCGCGCGAGGCGCGCGAGCTGGCTGATCAGCGAGCGGTGATGCACCGGTTTGTTCATCAACATGCGGAACGAGGGGCGCAGCGACTGCCAGGCGCTGCGCGGCGCGCTCAGGCAGACCAGGCCCAGCATGCGCGCCGCGTTTGCCTCCGCGCCGGCGGGCAGGCGGAGCCACTCGTCGCATTCCCCCGTGTCGCAATCCACCACGGCGAGGTCCCAGCCGGGCCCGGCCAGCCGCTCGGGCGCGGCGGGAAAGGCCTCCGCGCCGCATGCCGCGATTTCGCGCACAAGCTCGCGGAGCACGCCGTCGAATCGCGACACCACGGCGACGCGCAATCCCGCGAGTTTCGCGGACGGGGCGGGCGGGGCCGCGCCGCCGGCGGCGCCGGGCGCCGGGCGGCATTGAATCAAAAAATGAAACACCGCGCCCTTGCCGGGCTCGCTCCTGACGCCGATGTCGCCGCCCATCAGGCGCACGAGGTTGCGCGAGATCGCCAGCCCGAGCCCCGAGCCCTCGAAGCGGCGGGCCGCGGATGAATCCACTTGCGTGAACGGGTCAAACATCGCCGCCTGCTTTTCGGCGGCGATGCCGATGCCCGTGTCGCGCACCGAGAAGCGCAGCGTGATCATGCGGTCGTCGTCGGCGGCGTCGTCGGCGGCGGCGGCGGAGGATGCGGCGTCAGGAAGGTGATGGCCCATCTCAAAGGCTATTGCGGCGGCGGCGTTGGCGGCGGATGCGGCGGCGTCCGCGGAGGAGATGGCGTCCGCGCCGGCGGAGGAGGAGCCGGCGGCGGCGCCGCCGCCGGCGGGCATGAAGGGCGGCGGCGGGCGGGCGCGGGCCGGGGCGGGCATGCCGGCGCGGAGTTCGACTTCGCCGTCGGAGGTGAATTTGACCGCGTTGTCGGAAAGGTTGAGCAGCACCTGCCGCAGGCGGTCCGCGTCGGCCATGACTTCCTGCGGCATTTCGGGGGCGATTTCGTGCAGGAGCTGCACGTGTTTGGCCGCGGCTTTTTCCGCCATGATGTCGAGCACTTCCTCGATCAGGGCGCGCGGGTCGCAGGGGCCGTGCTCCACCTGCACCGTGCCGGACTCCACGCGGGACAGGTCGAGGATGTCGCTGGTGAGGCGCACGAGCGCCTCGCCGCTGTTGCGGATGGTTTCGACATAGCCGGTCTGCTCGGGCGTGAGGCTGGTGTCGAGGAGCAGGTTGGAAAAGCCCACGATGCCGTTGAGCGGCGTGCGCACCTCGTGGCTCATCATGGCGAGAAACACGCTTTTGGCGTGGTTCGCCTCCTCGGCGCGCTCTTTCGCGCGGCGCAGCATCTCGTCCTGTTTTTTCCGCTCGGTGATGTCGGTGATGATGAGGATGCTGCCGGAGACCTCGCCCCGCCCGTCCCGCCCGCGCACGGGGGTGGCGGCGATGCGCACGGGGTAGGTCTCGCCGTTTTTGCGGCGGAAGAGCCGCTCGGATTCCTTGGGGAGGCCGTCCCGCACGAGCTCTTCGCGCGCGGCGATCTCCTCGCGCGTCAGCTTCTCGCCGAGCAGGACGTGCCATTGCAATGTCTTCAACTCCTCGCGGGTGTGGCCGGTCTGGCGGCAGAGGCTGGCGTTGGTGTATTCGATGCGCCCGTCGAGGCCGGCGATCAGTATCGCGTTTTCGCTTTGCTCGACGGCCTCGCTGAGTTTCTGGATCACGCGGGTGCGGCCGATGCTGCGCCGGGCGATGAGGTAGGCGGCGAGCGGGAGGCCGAGCAGCATCCACACGGCGAATGCGCGGCGGGCGCCGTCGCGGATGAGTTCCGGGGTCCAGCGGCGCGGGTCCAGGTCGTAGGCGACAATCGTCACCGGGCCGCCGCGGGGCGCGGAGGGGGGGCGCGGGATGACGGTGTATCCGGTTTCCTGATACCGGGCGTCCGGGGCGGGGCGGGCATGGGCGGTGCCGGCGTCGCCGTGGAGCAGGGAGCGGAGGAGCCGGCGGTCGATGGCGGCGGGGTCAAAGGCGTCCGGCGCGCCGGGGGCGGGCGAGCTGACGAGGTGGATGACGGTCTCCGTGCGGGGGTCGCAGCGCAGGAGCCGCACGGCGCCGATGGCGGGATGGTCGTCGCGCACGCGGCCCAGGCGGGCTTGGATTTCCTGGCATGCGCCGTCCGGCGCGCCGGGGGGCGCGGCGGCCAGCCGCGCCAGTTCCTCTTCCGGGAGCGAGAGCGCGAGCATCTTCACGCCGGATTGCAAGGCGAGCAGGTGGAAGGCTTTTTTTTGCGCATAAGTGCGCAGGCCCGCGAGGGCGCCCGCCGCGAGGATGAGCGTGGCGGCGAGGGCGATTTTGCGGCGGGTGGAGGCGGGGGGCATGGCGGTTTTTTCCATGGCCGGCGCGCGTGCGCGCCTACGCCGTCCGGGGCGCGGCGCCTCCTTCGTCGCGGCCCGCCATGCGGGCGAGTTGCCTGGCCAGCGCCCCGTGGTGCGCCGGACCGGCCAGCAGGAACTGGAACTGCCCGCGGCGCGACCGGCGCTCCGCCGCGTCCGCGCCGGCGTTCAGCAGCCCGAGGATGCGCGCCGGGCGGCGGCCGAGGCGGGCGGTGATGGCGTCCCAGGCGCGCCCGTCGTCCGCGACCGCGCAGTCCACGATCGCCAGGTCCCAGTCTTTTTCCGTCTCCGCCAGCGCGCCGGGCGCGGGCGCGGACACGACGGCGCCCCGCGTTTTCAGTTCGCGGGCCAGCTCGCGCGCCATGCCGGGGGAGGCCGTGGCGACGGCCACGCGCAGCCGGGCCAGGCTGCCGTCCGGCGGGGGCGGCGCGGCGTTCGCGGGCAGCGCGCATGCGACGGAGAAATAAAAGACCGAGCCGCGCCCCGGCTCGCTTTCGACGCGCACGTCGCCGCCGAGCAGGCGCACGAGGTGGCGGGAGATCGCCAGCCCGAGCCCGGCGCCGCCGTAACGGCGCGAACTCGTCGAGTCCACCTGCGAAAAGGGCTGGAAGAGTTTTTCCAGGCTGGCCGGCGCGATGCCGATGCCGGTGTCGCGCACCGAGAAGAGCAGGGTCATCGCCGGGCCGCCGGGGCGGGGCGCGGCCGCGGCGCCCGGCCGGGCGGAGGAGAGCACCTTCAGGCGCGTCTCCACCTCGCCCGACACGGTGAACTTGACGGCGTTGCTGGTGAAATTCAGCAGCACCTGCCGCAGGCGCGCGCCGTCGATGAGCACCACCTCCGGCACGTCGGCCGCGACCTCGTGCAGCAGCTCGATCGCGCGCCCTTCCGTTTGCGCGGCGACCTCGTCCAGGGTTTCCTCGACCAGCAGGCGCGGGTTGGCCGGTGCCGGCTCCAGCTGCATCTTTCCCGACTCGATGCGGGAGAGGGTGAGGATGCCGTCGGCCAGCCGCACCAGCATTTCGCTGCTTTTGCGGATGGTTTCGACGCAGCCTTCCTGCTCCGGCGTCAGCTCCGTGTCCCGCAGCAGGCCGGAAAAGCCCACGATGCCGTTGAGCGGCGTGCGCACCTCGTGGCTCATGGTGGCGAGAAACACGCTTTTGGCGCGGTCCGCCTCCTCGGCCTTTTCCTTCGCGCGCTGCAACATTTGCTCCTGTTTCTTGCGCTCGGTGATGTCGGTGATGACGAGGATGGTGGCCGGCACTTCGCCGGAGGCCTCGCGCACGGGCGTCACCGTGGCGCGCACCGGGTAGGTTTCGCCGCTTTTGCGGCGGAATTCCCACTCGGACTCCCAAGGCACGCCCGCGCGCACCAGCGCGTCGCGCCGGGCAAGCTCCTCCGGCGTCGGCAGCACCGTGCGGAGCGAGCGCCACTTCATCGGCATCAACTCCTCGCGCGTATAGCCGATTTGTTTGCAGAAGCTCGGGTTCACATACTCGATGCTGCTGTTGTGCCGCGCGATCAATATGGCGGTGTCGCTTTGCTCGATGGCTTCGCTGAGTTTCTGGATCAACATTTCCTGCCGGTTGAGGCGTTTGCCGATCAGGAACGCCGCGAAGGGCAGCCCCAGCAGCAGCCACACCCCCCCCGCGCGTCCCGCGACCGCCGCGCCGATCGTCCGCGCCCAATAGCCGGCATCGATGTCGTAGCGCAGCACATCGATGGCGCCGCGGGCGCCGGGGGCGGCGGAACCCCCTCCCGCGACGGCATAGCCCGTGACCCAGTATTTGCCCTCCCAGTCGCGGTGCGGCAGGCGCACGGCCACCGGCGCGCCGCCGGCCAGCTCCCGCGCCGCCCGCGCGTCCGCCGTGCCGTCGCGCGAATCGCCCGGGCGCGGCACCGTGTCCCCGTATTCCGGCGCGCCCGACGCCGCCAGGCAGGTCACGCGCCCGGTGGCGGGGAACAGCCGCAGCAGGCAGATGAAGCCCACCGCCGGGTGCGCCTCGCGCGCGATGGCCAGGCGGGCGGAGATTTGTTGAAACAATTCCGTCCCCATGTCGGTGCGGCTGCCGGCCAGCCCGGCGGTCTCCCCGGCGGGAAAACAGCGCGCGTAATACAGCGCGCCGTCCTCCAGCTGCCTGCGCTGGTCCGCGACCATGCGGGACCATTCAAAGCCGCCCGCGACCAGGCCCGCGAGAAAGACCAGCGCGAACACCGCGATCTTGCGCCTCCCGCTCATGCCGGCGCGGGCGGCCGCCGGCCGCCCGCGCCGCGCGGGGCGCGCGGCCCGCGCGCGGACGCACCCCGGTTCCGCGGGCGGGCCGGTGTTTCCGCGCCGGGTGGAATCGCTGAAAAAAGGCTTCAACATGCGCGCATGGGTGGTTCTGGAATCCGCGCCGGTTGTAGCAGAAATCCCCGCCGGGCGGACACAAAAAACCGCCGCCGGGCGGGCCGGCGGCGGTTTCGGAAACAAACAACGGGGCTTTTATTTTTCCAGATGCGCGGAGACCAGCTTCGTCATCTCGAACATGCTGACGGACTTCTTGCCGCCAAAGACGGCCTTCAGCTTGTCGTCGGCATTGATCTTGGTTTTTTCCTTTTTGTCCTGGAGACCGTTTTTCTTGATGTAGTCCCAGAGCTTCTTGGTGAGTTCCGTGCGGGGAAGAGGCTTCGCGCCGACGACGGCCGCGAGGACGGCGTCGGGTTGAACCGGTTTCATAAAAGCAGCGTTTGGTTTGCGAGCGGATTTTTTAGCCATACGGGTTCCCGGTGTAGCGCGGCTTCGTGCGAAAGCAATGCTTATTTCTTGGCTAATTTTCACCCCTCCCAGAGGCGGACAAAACGACTTGCGCGTTTCCGCCGCCGCCGGAATCCATCCGTCCCCCGCCCCTCCCCTTCCCCGTCCTCCTTCCCTTTCCCGTTCTCTTTATCCATCTCGTTCCTCTTTCGGCAGATGGGCGGATGCAGGCAGGGGCGTCCGGGTGAGGCGGGAAGCCCGGCAATGGGGGGAGAACGAGGGAAGAGAAAGAGGAAGAGGAAAGAGAAAGAGGAAAGAGGGCGGGGGAACGGGGAATGTGAAAGAGAACGTGAAAGAAAAAGAGAACGTGACGGCGGGATGACGCCACGTTGAATCACACCCTCTCCGCCCCGCCGCGGCACTCCACCTCTGTTTAACGGCGTGACTTTGCGGGGCGGCCTCGGGCATTCTGATGCGAAACCGCCATGATCTTCGACTCCTCCAAACTGCTCCTTGTCGCGGGCCCGTGCTCGCTCGAAAACGAAACCGTCTGCCGCGCCGTCGCCGCCGGGCTGGCGCGCATCCGCGACGGGCGGCCGGATTTGCGCATCGTCTTCAAGGGCTCGTTCGACAAGGCCAACCGCACCTCGCTGGCCGGACCGCGCGGCACCGGCATCGACGAGGGCCTGCGGCTGCTCGCGATGGTGAGGCGCGAATACGGGTTCCCCGTGCTGACCGACATCCACGAGGTCGCGCAGGTGCGCCCGGTGGCGGCGGTGTGCGACGTGTTGCAGATCCCCGCGTTTCTCTGCCGGCAGACGGATTTGCTGATGGCGGCGGCCGCGACGGGGCGCGCCGTCAACGTGAAGAAAGGCCAGTTTTTGTCCCCGCGGGAAATGGCCCATGTCGTCGGCAAACTGCGCGGCGGCGGCGCGGCGGAATGCGAGGTGTGGCAGACGGAGCGCGGCACGACCTTCGGCTACCAGAATCTGGTGGTGGACATGCGTTCGTTCGCGATCATGAAGGCGAACGGATTGCCCGCCATTTTCGACGCCACGCACAGCGTGCAGCTCCCCGGCGCCGCCGGCGGCAGGAGCGGCGGGCAGCGCGAGTTTGTGCCGCCGCTGGCCTGCGCCGCGCTCGCGGCCGGGGCGGACGGGTTGTTCATCGAAACGCATCCCCGCCCCGACGAGGCGATCAGCGACGGGCCCAACATGGTGCCGCTGGAACAACTCCCCGCGTTGCTGGAAAAATGCACGCGAGTCTGGAATGCCGTCCGGCGCGGGGAATAACCCTGTATAATCGTTCCCGTTCCCGTTA
>JAITDF010000691.1 GCA_031282705.1 Opitutaceae bacterium
TACCGCAGGTTTCCAAACCTGCTTAAAAACTCACGCCTGGCCGCGAACCCGCAATCAGGCATGAGCTTCGAAGCAGACTTGGAAGTCTGCGGTACGACGGAGCCGCGTAACATCAGTAAGGAATAAAAAAAACACCCATGGCGTCCGCCCATGTCCGCCTTGCCTTGTTTCGCGCGGCGCCCGGGAAATCGTTCCCCCTTTCTCCCGTCCGCGCCCGGCGCCACCGTTTGCTGAACGCTTCAGCCCCGGTGTCCTTGTGCGCGGCGCCCGCCGGGCGAGACTCCCTGACTCCTTCAATCCCGCACAACCCGTCCCTCTGCGCCCCGCGCGATTCACATCATGAACAGAAACACACCACGCCTCGCTTGTATCATAATCATCGCACTGAGCTTGTCCTTTGCGGCGTCCCCCGTCCGGGCGGACACGCCAAACCTCATCGCCAACCCCGGCTTCGAGCAAACCCTCGCGCCGTGGGTCTGGGATGACGCCTCCGGCATCGGCAACCCCGCCACGGACGCATCCGCGCGCGACACGGTGAACCCGCATTCCGGCCAGTATGCGCTGCGGGCCGGCGCCGGGCACGTCACATATAATGCGCTCCCGGTGAGCGCGGGCAAAGCGCTGGAGCTGCGTTTCTGGGCACGGGGCGTTAGCAACAGTGCGCCGGTCACCATCGTGTTCGCCCAGTTCAACACCTACCGGGTTTTGTTTCGCGTGGAAATAAACTTCACCGACGACTGGCAGGAATACGTTTGCCGCACGGTGCTGCCCGCCGACCTCAATCTCGGCGGGAACCCGCTCAACCTCGCCTTCTGGCTGCACACCCCCGGCTACTCGTTCTGGCTCGACGACGTTTCGCTGCACGAACTGCCCGCGCAGGAGGGCGGCGACATGCCCGTCGCAAATCCCGTGCGCAATCACTCCTTCGAAGCCGGCGCCGACGGCTGGACGGCCGTCATCCGCGCGCCGGAATTCGACTCCATATACAACCCCGGCGACACGGGCGCCGCCTACCCGACCCAGCCCGGCGCGAAACTCGAAACGCCTGACACATACTCCCCGCACGGCCGCCGGCACCTCCGCGTCGCCGTCGCGAACGGCCATTGGGGAGTGCTCACCAGCGCGTATTTCCCGGCGCGCTACGGGCACGCCTCGAAGCTCACCTTCCAGGCGCGCTACACCAGCGGCGGGTCGCGCACGGTGGTGGCCGGGGTGTCGGGCGGAAAAAACAACATCACCTTCCAGTCCGCCACGGTGACCATGGACGGCACTTGGAAAAAACACACCGTGCCGCTCACGCCCAGCCCCTCCGACTCCGGCGTCTATGTCGTCCGCCTCCGGCTTGGCGCGGGCGACTACGAGCTCGACGACTTCGAGTTCGTCGAGGACGCGCAGGCCGCCCCCGTCCTCCACCCGCCGTCCACCGCGATACAGCCCGCCGCCGGCACCCCCGCCGGCAACCTCTTCGCACCCGGCGACACCGCCTCGTTCAACCTCGTCGTCGCCAACGAAACCGCCTCCGCCACGCTCGGCTACCGGCTCTCCGCGGTGGATTTCGCGGGGCGCGTCGTCGCGGAAAAAACCGTCAGCGTCACCACCGACGCCGGCGGCTACGGCGGCACGGCCTTCACGATGCCGGGCGCGACGCTCGGCGCGTTTCGCGTCGAAGCCCGCCGCTCCACCGGCGGCACCGTCCTGGCGGAGCAGATTTACAGCGTGCTGCCCGGGCTGCCGGAGCCCGCCGCGCGCCCGGATTCGTTTTTCGGCGCGCACGTTGACCTGACCCCCTACAACCTCGAAATCGCCCGCCGCGCCGGCTTCCGCTGGCTGCGCCTCCACGGGCCGCTCGCCACCAAGTGGATGGCGGTCGAGCCGGCGCAGGGGCGGTGGCGCTTCGGCGCCACCCGCGTTCCCCTCGACGCGGCCAAGGCCCTCGGCTTCCAGCTTCTCGGCAGCCTCGACACCGCGCCCGACTGGGCCGCCGACATTGACACGACACCCGGCGCGATCGCCAACCGCTGGTGCAATTCGTATCCACCCGCCGACTACACCCGGTGGAAGACCTATGTCACCCGCATCTGCAACGAGGCGGACGGCCTCATCAGCGCATGGGAACTCTGGAACGAGCCCGACGGCGGCTTCCTGCAAGTCAACCCGGGCTCGGCGCTGCCCTCGAACAGGAACAAAAAAGACACGATGCTCGCCCTCTTCGCCGCCACCCGCGAGGCGGTCAACGCCACCGGCCGGCCCCTCGCCCTCATCGGCCCCGGCACCGGCCAGATCGACCCCGCCCTGAGCTGGCAGGTGCTCGACGCCGGCGCCGGCGCGCAGCTCGACGCGTATTCATTCCACCACTACAACAACCTCGCCGGCGGCGGCGGCAACCCCGACGCCCCGACGCTCCTCGCCGCCCTCGGCCGCTACCGCGCCTACGACAACCGCGCCGGCGCGCCCCTCCCGCTCTGGCACACCGAGGGCGGCCCGTGGCTCTCGGGCGGGCAAAGCTGGCTCGCCACCAGCCGCGCCCCCGCCTCCACCTCGACCACGGCTCCGCAAGCCGCCGGCGCGATGGTGCGCGCCGCGTTGTTTTTCAAGGCCTCCGGCGTCCTCCGCCACTTCGTCTTTCACGCCGGGGCCAGCGAGACCGGACGCGACATGCAGCTGGACGCCACCTCCGCCTGCATTGAAGTGACCGGCATCCCCGGCCCCGGCATCGCCGCGCACGCCGCGATGGCCGCGCTCACCGAGGACGCCGCGCCGGCCGGCTTCGAGTCCCCCGGCGGCGGCGTGTCCGTCGCGCATTTCACCGGTGCCGGCGCATCCGACGCCGATGTTGACGTGTATTGGTCAACCACCGCGCGCCAGCTCTCCAGCCTCGCCTCGCTCCGCCCGGGCGACACCGTTCACGACATGATGGGCAATCCGGTGGCCGCGTCCGCCGCGACCACCGGCGAATTTCCGCTTTACGTCAGGCGCGCCCCCGCCGGCACCGTGAATCTTCCCGACGCCACAACCGCCGGCGCCGGGGGAAACATCACTTTCAGCGCGCCCGCCGCCGGCAATCCCGCGCCGGTGATCCGTTGGGAATACCAGGACGGCGCCGCATGGAAAACCGTCACCGCCGCCGCGCCTTTCACTTATCAACTTGCCGGAAACGGCGCCACGCTCACCCTCACCGCCGTCACCGGCGCGCTCAACACCCTGCGCTTCCGCTACGTCGCCGACCTCGGCGGCGGCGTGTCTTTCACGAGCAACGCGGCGTCCATCACCGTCACCACGCCCTACCGCCCCGGCGCGCAAGCCCTCGCGCCCGACGCCGCCGGCGCGCTCTATGTCGCCAACACCGCCCAAAACACCATCGACATCATCGGCGCCGATGGCATGGCGCGCACCCTCGCCGGCGATCCCGCCGGAACCGCGGGCTGGCTTGACGCCACCGGCACCCAGGCGCGTTTCAAACAACCCGGCGGCGTCGCCGCGCTCTCCGGCACCCTCTACATCGCGGACACCGGCAACAACGTCGTGCGCGCCCGCGCCCTCGCCACCCGCGCCGTCACCACCCTCGCCGGAAACGCCGGCGCGCCCGCGACCGACGCCGCGAGGGACGGCGACAAAACCACCGCCCGTCTGAAAGCCCCCGCCGGCATCGCGGTCAATGACGGCGCGCCCCGAATCATCTTCGCCGCCGATTCCCAAAGCCACACCATCCGCGCCATCACACCCGACGGCGCGATAACCACCATCGCCGGCGAACCCGGCGCGAGCGGGAGCGACGCCGCGCACCTCAACACCCCGCTTGGCCTCGCGCTCGCCGGCGACGGCGCGCTCTACGTCGCCGACTCCGCCAATCACGCCATCCGGAAAATCACCGCGAACCCTGCGCCCGGTTCGGGCTTCACGATGACCACCTTCGCGGGTGCCCTCGGGCAGTCCGGCACCAACGACGGCGCCACCGCTACCGCGCGCTTCGACACCCCCTCCGGCGTGGCATTCGCCAGCGGCGCCGTTTTCGTCGCCGACACCGGCAACTCCACCCTCCGCAAAATCGCCGGCGGCACCGTAACCACGCTCGCGGGCCGCGCGAAAACCCCCGGCGCAACGGACAACGACGCCTCCGGCGCGCAGGCCCGTTTCAACGCACCGCGCGGCCTCGCCCCCGGCTCCGACGGCGAAATCTACGTCGCCGACACCGGCAACAAAACCATCCGCATTCTCCTCGACCCCGACACCGGCGCGACCGCCACGCCCGCGCTCGTCACCCCGTCCACGCCCGCCGGTGATGGCGGCGGTGGCGGTGATGATGATGGCGGCGGTAATAATAGTGGCGGCGGCGGCGTGCCGGGCGCATGGTTTTTCCTCGCCCTCGTCATGATGGCAATCGCACGCCGGTTCGCTCCCCGCCCATAGGGAAAAAAGTGGGCGGAAAGCATCATTTGCTGCTGTCCAAATGGTGGTTGGGTGGCGATTTGCCCGGCGGAATCCGGCACCGTTTCAGGCCGCGCCCGCACGGGAGAACACACAGGTAATGCACGGCCTGACGCAAGATCAGGCCCTGCGAGCCGCGTAACATCAGCTCCATGGCACGCCGACGGATTTTTATGGAGTGCGGGTTCCGGGAAAAGCGGGAAGATTGGCGGGAGAAAGAGAACGAGGAATGGGAACGAATGATGCCAGCGGGGGGCATTTTGAGTTGCCCCGCCTGCCGTGACACAGCGGCGAATTGATAGAAACCGGACATCAAATTGCAAGAAATCGGACATTCTTGCCCGCCCCGCCGCTTGCGGCTTGCCACCCCGCCGCCGCGTCCATTTTCAAAACCCGTTTTTCCCATTCCGCCGCAAATCCACCACCGCCGCCGCCACCACCCGAACCACCGCCTGCCAAAACAAAAAACTTCCATGACGGGGGGGGGGGGGGGGGGGGGGGGGGGGGGGGGGGGGGGGGGGGGGGGGGGGGGGGGGGGGGGGGGGGGGGGGGGGGGGGGGGGGGGGGGGGGGGGGGG
>JAITDF010000708.1 GCA_031282705.1 Opitutaceae bacterium
GCTTCGTAGGCGGCGCGCGCGTGGGTGAGGCCGCCGCCGGGGCGGGGGCGGATGACGATTTCGCGGAAGCCGGGCGCGGCGGTGTCGATGCCGGCGACGTGCCGGTAGAGCGCCTCGCCGACCGCGCCGAAGCCGTAGTGGTTGAACGAATTCATCGCGACGGCCTGGAAGCCCTCGCCGGGCGTCCATCCGTCCCAGCGTTCCCACATGGTGGTGGCGCCGAGTTTCACCTGATACAGCCACGAGGGGTAGGTGTCCTGCATGAGCACGCGCCAGGCGGTGGCGTCGAGGCCGGCGTTGAACAGCGCGGGCATGAGGCGCGGGGTGCCGATGAAGCCGGTGGCGAGGTGCCAGTCGAATTTCTTGATTTCGTCGTTGAACCTGGCCGCCATTTTTTCGCGGAGGCGCGGGGGCGCGAGGTCCATGGTGAAGGCGAGGGCGTAGCCGGTCTGGCTGCTTTCGAGGATGGAGCCGTCGTCGCGCAGAAACTCGCGCTCGAAGGCCGCGCGCACCTCGTCGCGCAACGCGGCGAAACGCGCGGCGTCGGCGTCGCGGCCGATGGCGCCGGCCAGCCGCGACATGAGGGCGCAGAGGTGGGCGTAGCAGGCGGTGTCCATGACCTCGATTTTGGCGGCGCCGCCCTTGTGGAGCCAGTCGCCGTAGCCGCCGACGAGGACGATGCCGTCGCGCGCGCGGCATTCCAGCCAGTCGATGTAGCGGGCGAGGGCGTCGAAGTGGCGCTCGATGGGGCGCGTCTCGCCGTAGTGCCACCAGAGGTCGTGGGTGACGATGATGGCGGCGTCACTCCAGGCGGTGGCGGGGCGCGCGTGGTTGCCGGGGAAGGCGGGCGCGAGGACGGGGAAGACGCCGGCGGCGCTTTGCGCGTCGGAGACGAGGGATTCGAGCCAGCGTTCGAGGAAGGCGCGGGTGTCGAAGTTGTAGGAGGCGGTGCGGGCGAAGAATTGCGCGTCGCCGGACCAGCCGAGGCGTTCGTCGCGCTGGGGGCAGTCGGTGGGGATTTCGAGGTAGTTGCCGCGCTGGCTCCAGATGATGTTTGAAAAAAGCAGGTTGAGGCGCGGGTCGGAGCATTCAAACCAGCCGGTGCGTTTCATCGGGGTGTGGACGACGAGGCCGGTGAAGTCCGCCGGGGCCGGGGCCTGCGCGAGGCCGCGCGCTTCGAGGTAGCGGAAGCCGTGGAAGGTGAAGCGCGGCTCCAGCGTCTCGCCGGCGGGGTCGCCGCGCAGCCAGAATTCGTCCGCCGCCGAGGCGCCGCGCAGGTTGGAGGTGTGGAGGGAGCCGTCGGGGTTGAGCATTTCGCCGTGGCGGAAAACGACGCGGGCGCCGGCGGGGCCGCGTGTTTTGAGGCGCGCCCAGCCGGTGAAATTCTGCCCGAAGTCGGCCAGCCAGACGCCGGGGGCGAGCTCGCGCACCGAGAGCGCGGGCAGCGTTTCGGTGACGCGCGCGCCGTCGAGCGTGGCGCCTTCGACCACGGTGCGCGCGAGCCGGTTGGGGGCGTCGTCGGGCAGCGAGCGGTGGCCGGTGGCGGCGCATTCCCAGGCGGAGTCGTCGAAGCCGGGGCGGGTCCAGCCCGGCTGCTCCAGGCGCGCGTCGCAGCCGCAGCCTTGCATGAGGTCGGCGTAGCGCACGGGGCCGAAGGCGGCTTTCCACGAGTGGTCGGTGGGGACGCGCGTGACGGCGCCGCCGGCGTGCTCGATCACGAGCAGGGCGCGGGCGCGCGGGTAGCCGCCATAGATGTGGCGCTGGCCGGAGCCGCCCATCACGCCGGCGAACCAGCCGTCGGCGAGGGTGATGCCGATGGCGTTGGGGCCGGCGGCGAGCAGGGCGGTGACGTCGTGCGTCTGCGCGTGGAGGCGGCGGGCGTATTCGGTGCAGCCGGGCGCGAAGTGGTTTTCGCCGACGCGGCGGCCGTTGATTTCGATTTCGTAAATGCCGGCGGCGGTGGCGACGAGCGTGGCGCGGCGGACGGGTTTTTCCACGGAAAACTCCTTTCGCAACATCGCCGCCGGCGCGTAGTGGTGCGTGAGGTTTTCGGGGGTGTTCCAGACGCGGGGGAGAAGTCCGGGGGTTTTCCACGCGGCGGCGGCGAGTCCGTCGGGCGTGGCGGCGGCGGACTCGGCGAAGAGCCATGTGGCGTCGAGCGGGATGCGGCGCACGGCGGTGTCGGCGACGGGGGCGGCGGTGATGTCGGCGGTGATGGTGACGGTGGCGGGGAACAGCTCGATTTCGCCGAGCACGGCGGGGGCGTAGCCGTCGTTTTGCGTCACGCGCAGGGCGATGCGGTTTTCGCCGTCGCGGAGGCATGGGGCGAGGTCGATCTGCCGCGCGATTTCCCAGCGGGCGGCGGCGCCGGCGCGGTGGCCGTTGAGCCAGATTTCGCACTCCATGTCGGGCACCAGCCAGATGACGGCGCGGGCGAGCGCGGCCCTGTCGTCCACGCGAAAGGTTTTTGCGAACCAGGCGGTGAGCGGGTGGCCGGCGGCCATGTCGGTGTCGGTGGGCGGGGTGTGGATTCTGGCGTCGATGGCGGAGCGGGGTTGCGGGCGTTTTTTCACGCCGCTCATCACGGCGCTCACCCACTTGAGCTGGCGGCGCGCGGCGCGCCGGCGCTGGGCGTCGGTGAGGAGTTCGTTGCGCTGGGCGTCGGTCGGGTCGAGGCCGATCCAGTCGCCCGGCCAGTCTTTCAGCGTCGCCGTTTCCTCCAGGCCGCGCGACCAGGTGGCCGGCTCGCTCCAGCCGGAGGCGGCGCCGGCGGCGTCCCACACGCGCACCTTCCACCAGACTTGCTGGAGCGCGTCGAGCTTGCGCCCGGCGAAAACCGCGCGGGTGTCCGGAGCGGAGACGCGCCCCGAGTCCCACACGTCGCCGGTGTCCGCCGCGAGTTTTTCGGGGGAGGAGGCCGTGAGGATTTGCCATGCGCCTTGGGCGAGGCCGCGGTCGCCGGCGCGGACGGCCTCAAGCCGCCACGTGAGCCGGGGCTTCGTTTCACGGAGGCCAAGCGGGTTGTCGCGATGCTCGCAGCGCGGCTCCACCGGGCGGATGGTGGCGGGGCCGGTGGTGGTGGCAATGGCGGCGGGGGCGGCGGCGGCGGGGGCCGGGAATGGGGCGCGCGCGGCGTGGATGACGGTGTTTGATTTCATGGGAGGGGAAATGCGGAGGGCGGGGCGTGTTTTTTGCTGTCCGCGGATTGCACGCATTTGCAGAGATTATTTGGATGTCTTCCGTTGTCCAGTGGCGGGGAATCTTTTATCCGGAGGGTTGCGCGTTGATGACTTCGCGGTTGGCGGCGCGGACGGCGGCGGGGGAGACCTTCAGTTCCTTGCGGTCGTAGGTATAGAGGCCGTTGGTCTCGTTCTCCACGTCGGTGATTTGTGTATAGACGGCGGCGGCATAGCCCCGCCCGACAAGGTCGCGCAGCATCGCGGCGTATTTTATATACTGGCCAGTCACTTCCTCCGTGCTGCTTTTCACGTCTTTCACGTCTTTGTAGCTCCAGTTTTGGCCGGCCTCGTCCCAGAGGTGGCCTTTCAGGGCATGGCCGATGCCGCCGTATTCGCCGAGCACGAGCGCCTTGTCAGTGTAGCCGGGGAACAGCCTCGGTTCGGGATAGTGGTGGATGTCAACAATGTCGCCGCAGGGGCGCATGTTGCCGCCGCTGGCGGGGTTGACGATGCGCGAGGGGTCGCGCTGCTTTGTCCAGGCTGCGACTTTTTCGGTGTCGAACTGGCCCCATGCCTCGTTGAACGGCACCCATACGACGACCGAGGGGTGGCCTTTGCAGGCGTCCATGATTTCGCCCCATTCCTTGTAATAATTGCTCTTGGAGAGCGGCGTGCGCAGCGCGTCCGCGCCGCCGCCGGGTTCGTTGCGGCCCCATTTCGCTCCGAGGCCGTGGCCGGGCGTGCCGGGCATGTCCTGCCAGACGAGGATGCCTTCGCGGTCGCAGTGGTGATACCAGCGCTGCGGCTCGACCTTCACGTGTTTGCGAATCATATTAAAACCAAGCTCCTTGGTTTTTATAATATCAAAACGCAGCGCCTCGTCGGTGGGCGCGGTGTAGAGGCCGTCGGGCCACCAGCCTTGGTCGAGCGGGCCGAAGTGGAAGCAGTTTTTATTATTCAACTGGAGGCGGATGACGCCGGCGGCGTCGCGCTTCATGGAGATTTTGCGAAAGGCGGCGTAGGAGCGGACTTCGTCGGCGGTCTTCCCGCCGCCGCCGCCGGGCAGGCGCGCGCGCAGGTCGTAGAGTTTCGGGTTTTCGGGGGACCAGTGGACGGGGTTTTTCAGGGTGAACGTCAGGGGTTCGCCAGCGTGGCCGCGCGCGGTGGCAAGGATTTTGTTGTTGTCGAGCAGCTCCACCCCGACGACGCCGCTTCCACCTTGGACGGTCACGGCGAGGGTGCCGTTGTCGATATCCGAGACGGCCTGAATGTCTTTTATATAATTTGGCGGCACCGGCTCCAGCCAGACGGTCTGCCAGATGCCGGTGACGGCGGTGTACCAGATGCGTTTCGGGTCTTGCACCTGCTTGCCGGTGGGGTGGTCGAGGGCGTCGGTCGGGTCCCAGACGCGGACGAGAAGGGTGTTCGGGCCGGCAGGGGCGAGGAGGCGGGTGATGTCAAAGGAGAAGGGGGTGTAGCCGCCGGTGTGCGAGCCGGCGGGCGCGCCGTTGACAAACACGTCGGCGCGCCAGTCCACCGCGCCGAAGTGGAGGAGGATGTTTTTTCCGCGCCAGGCGGGGGCGGCGGGGAGGGTGAAACGGCGTTGATACCAGAGTTCGTTGCCTGGGCCGACCTTGCGTTGCACGCCGGAGAGTGAGGATTCGACGGGGAAGGGCACGAGGAGCCGTCCGTCGAAGGCGGCGGGGAGCGCGGCGCCTTTTGGGGTGATGGCGTAGTCCCAGAGGCCGTTGAGATTTTGCCAGTCGGGGCGGACGAGGCGCGGGCGCGGATACTCGGGCAGGGGGGTGCCGGGCGTGACTTGCGCGGCCCACGGGGTTTTTATGAGGTCGCCGGCGGGCGCCCAGGCGGCGGCAGCGGCAGCGGTGGTGGTGGCGGTGGTGAGCATGGCGGGTTTAAGTTTAAAGCACTTTGAACAATCATTTCTCACGCGGAGGCGTGGAGAACCAGGCAGGGCAGGCGTCCCGCTTGCCTCTGCCTGACGGGAGCAGGGTGCTCCCTGCCGCTTTGGGGCGGCGCGCTTTGCGCGCCGTCAGGCAAGCGGGACGCTCGCCCTACTTCCCAATCTGGCAAGCGGGACGCTTGCCCTGCGGCCCAATCTGGAGGGCATCCCGCTTGCCCAGCGTCCCCAAAGCCGCCGCGCGAGCTTTTCAATGAGTTCATGTTGTTTTTTGATTTTTCAAAGCTGCGCGGATTGGCCGCAGGGCACGAAAGGAATGCGGTTTGACGTTAACCGCCGCGTTTCATGCGTGTTTCCAAACACCCCGGTTTCCTTCACAGGCCGGCGGCCCCGCCGGCGCCGCCGCGCCCCGGGCTTTGCGCGGGGTTTTCAAACCGCCCGCAAGTGAAAACACGATAATGCGCCGGGGAGGTTTCATTTTGCGCGCATTATAAACCACCGCCATTTGTCCTGATGATTTCGGAATACCAGCGGGCGGAATCTTTGAGTGTGCGTTTTTGTGTCTGCATATCAACATGCACAAGGCCGAAGCGGTGCTGGAAACCTTGCGCCCACTCGAAATTATCGAGCAGCGACCAGTGAAAATATCCGGCGACCGGCACGCCATCCCGCCCCGCCCGCGAAAACTCGCGCAGGTAGCGTGCAAGAAAATCAATGCGGTTGGGGTCGTGCACGCGGCCGTCGAGCGCAATCCAGTCGGCGCAGGAAATGCCGTTTTCGGTGATGAGCACGGGCAGTTTATAGCGTTCATGGAAAAACCGCGCCCCGTGGTATAGCGACTCGGGATGCACGGTGCCGCGCATGTGGGTCATCGGGAAACCGGGGGGCTCCGGGACCGTGACCGCGCGCCCGCCGCCGTCGCCGCTGTCGCGCACGAGGCGCTCGGCGGTGTAGATGTTGAGTCCGCAAAAATCGAGCGGCTGGCAAATCGTGCGCATGTCGGCGTCGGTGATTTTGGGCAGATGCGGGGCGAAGCGCGCGAGTCCGTCGTCCGGGTAGCGCCCGAGATAAACCGGGTCCGACCACCAGGTGTTGTTCTTCATGAAATCGCTCTCGATGGTGAAACAGGCGCGTTTCGCGGCGGCGACGTCGGCGGCGGAATCCGTCGCGGGCACGTGGACGTGCGCGATGGGCGCCCAGCCGATCCGGGCGTCCCTGCGCGCGCGGGCGCGGAGCGCTTGCACGGAAAGCCCGTGCGCGAGGAGCGTGTGGTGCGCGGCGGCGAGCACGTCGGAGATGCCGAGCCTGAGGCCGGGCGCGTGCCGGCCTTCCTGCAGGCCGACGCCGATGAAGCATTGCGGCTCGTTGTGCGTGAACCAGCCGGCGACGCGGTCGCCGTGGCGTTTCGCGACCAGCTCCGTGTATTCGGAAAACCAATGCGGGCTTTCGGGATTGAGCCAGCCGCCGCGGCGGTGGAGCGCGAGCGGATAATCCCAGTGGTTGAGCGTCACCCACGGCTGGATGCCGGCGGCGAGGAGCGCGTCGATGAGCCGGTCGTAGAAGGCAAGGCCTTTTTCGTTGGACGCGCCCGTGCCGCCGGGAATCACACGCGGCCACGAAATGGAGAAACGGTATGCCTGCAGGCCGATTTCCCTCATGAGCGCGACGTCTTCGCGCCAGCGGTGATAATGGTCGCACGCGACGTCGCCCGTGTGGCCTTCCCAAATGCGGCCGGGTTGTTTGCAAAGATCGTCCCAAACGGAAGGGCCGCGTCCGTCCCCGGCGGCGGCGCCTTCGATTTGATACGCAGCGGTGGCCGCGCCCCAGAGGAAGTTTTTCGGGAAAGCGCGCGGGGTGTCCGTGCTCATGCTCATGTTGGAGGTGGTCATTTATGGGTGGTTGCTATTTCTGGAGCGTGATGAGGGTGCGTCCCTCGGGTGTGCGTTTCAGGTCATAGGTATCGGTCTTGCCGTCGATGGCAATCGTTAGCCGGGTTTTATCGTCGTTCCACCCGGTCGCGGGGAGCGGGCCGCCGGCGCGGTGGGGGAAGAGGAGGATTTTGAAATCGGGTGCGACCGAGCGGCTGGCGATGACGAGGCGTTTGTCGAGGCCGAAGCTGCGGGAGCCGGAGAGCGAGCCCTTGATGGTTTCAGGCGAGAGGGTGTCTTTGCGCTCGTAGTCTTCGAGACGGAACGAGGGGCGGCTGGCATGGCGGCGCGCCTCGGCCGGGTCGCGCATGTCGAGCACGCGCACGAGGAGCTGGCGGTCGCCTTTGGCGGGTTTGGGAAGCCCCGTGGCGGGGTCGCGGCGCACGGTGGCGTCGCAGAGGATGATGTCGTTGGTTTTGAGCGAGGCGACGGCGGTGTTGGGGCCGGTCTGCATGAGCCATTCGTAGAGGCGCTCGCGGCCGTCTTTCTGGATGTCGTCAATGATGAGGACGTAGGGTTGCGGGGCGCGCGCGAAGACGAGTGTGCGGATTGCGCGCCGGACGGGGTTGTGCGGGTAGCGCACGGGCCAGGCGTCCTCGTCCCAGAGGCGCGGATCGGATTTTTGAAAACCCTGCCAGAAGAGGACGGGGCGGGGGCGTGTTTCTTTTTCGGGAATGAGGCCGGCGTGATTGCGCTGGAATGCGCGGGCTTCGTCGCGGTAGCTGTCCCAGCGGGCGTATTTGAAGCGTTCAAAGGTGTCGGGATTCTCGGAAACAATTTGTTTTGGCCAGAAATAGGAATAGGCGTCGGCGGAGTCGCAGGCGGCCATGAGAACGCGGCCGTCATCGTCGAGGCCGAGCCATTTGCCGGGGCCGGGCCAGTAACCCTGGCCAAGCCCGTCGATGAGAATGTTGTTGTGGTGGCGGGTTTCGACGGAACGGAAGTAGTCGCTGGCCCAGGAGCGCCCGAGCGCGGCGAGGGTGAAGTTTCCACGGTCGGCGTGCTCGTGGCTGGCGCCGACGGAGTCGGTGCGGCATTCGAACTGGACGAGGGTGGCGTCGGGCGCCCAGTTGTTGCGCGCGATGAGAGAGCTGCGCGCAGGGTCGAAGAGGGTGGTGGGGAGATTGAGTTTTTCGGCCGCTGCGGCGCAGTCCGCGGCATTGAGTTTCGCGGGTTCCTTGAGATTGGGGTCCGCCGCGGCCCATGCGAGGGGTTCTATGATATGGAATTTGCCCTGGAGGGCTTTGTTTTTTGTGGCGTGCATGAGTTCGCGCCAGACGAGTTCTATTTTCGGATCATCCGGGAAGTGATGGCGCCAGAAAGAAAGCGTTTCGAGCGAGGGGCCGCTGTCGCCGCCGTCGCCGTGGCTGGTCCAGTGTTCACGCGAAGGTTCCATCGAGTGGATATACCAGTCGATCATGGCGCGAAAGTGAGAGTGGCAGAGAAGGTTGTCCCCCCGCCGGGCGGCGGCGGCGAGGAAGGGGTTGCCCCAGACGAACCCGAATTGGGTGTATCCGACCGCTTCAGTGGACATGCCCGAGGGCGAAATGCCGTGGGTGAGGTAATCGCGGGCAATTTCCACCCCCAGTTTGTAAACACGGGGATCGTAACCAGACTCGCCTTCGATGGCGAGGGCGAGAAGCGGCTGCTGAAGCCCGCAGGCGATCCAGTTCCAGTTGCGAAAATGATGAGGGAGGCGCGCCCCCATCCAGAGTTTGCCGGCGGTGGCTTCGGCGATGGTGGCGCGGACGATGTCGCGCTGTGCGTCCGTCATGCAGGGCCATGCGAAATCGTAGGCGTAGCCGAGGAGGTGCCCGCCCACGCCGTCGCGCATGCCTTGGTCGGAGACGATCGTGCCAGTGACCGGGCCTGATGTCCTGGCGCGCCAGACGTCGTCATGCATGGGCTGGCTGAAGGCGCGTTCGATGCCGGGCCGGATCATTGAAGCATAGGTGGTGATTGCAGTGGCGGCTTTGCGTCCGCGGGTGGCGTCGTCGGCGATAAGCGCGTCAAAGGCTTCCATTACAATGGCGTAAAAATAGGGTTGATAATGGCCGATGCCCGGGGGTGCGCCTTTTTGCGCAACGAGGGCGCCGGCGCCGGCTGCGTCACCGGCGGCGAGTTGTTCGTAGAGTTGCGCGCCCCACCAGACTTTGGTGTTGCGGATGGTGTCGTCCAGGCGCGTTTGGAGTGTCTGGCAAAGCGCCCGTCCGATGTTGGTTTCCTTCAAGCGTCGCCGCAGGTCGGGGAGATCGGCGGGACCAAAAAGAATGCGCGGGTGCACGCCGGGGGCGGGCAAAGCCGTGAGACGGTTTTTCGCAAAGCATGTCCGGTCCTCCCGGGCTTCAACGGCGATTTCGCCGGGCGTTTCAGGGAAAATATACACTCCGTCGAGAATCTCCCCGGCGGAAAGTTCCCCCCGCAGGTGGGCGGGCGTATTTGAAGACGGCGCCGCAAAAAGCTGCGTGAATGCCAAGCCAAGGTAAAAAAGACCGGATTGCAATGCGCGCGCCAGGCCATGCAAGGGATGATGTGTGCGATGTGTGTTTTCCATTTTTGGAGAAGAAGATTGGCCGGGAATGCCAAATATCATGCCCGGTTTGGTGTAGTTTCCCAATTTGTATTAATATCCACCTCAGCGTCTAAGTTTGCCACTGCGAACCTACGTGTATCTGATATTTCAACACGATACTGCTCTTTACCCTCTACCTCGTTTAATTTCTTGCTACTGAAACTCTCTGTCTGAAATCTGTGTGTCGTTTGTTTACCCACTGCCAATCTCTCCCTAATATTTGCCACCACCAGATAGTGGTCAGTATCACAATCTGCTGCCCTAAACAATCGGACATCAAGTATACTTGAATG
>JAITDF010000011.1 GCA_031282705.1 Opitutaceae bacterium
TACCGCAGACTTCCAAGTCTGCTTCGAAGCTCATGCCTGATTGCGGGTTCGCGGCCAGGCGTGAGTTTTTAAGCAGGTTTGGAAACCTGCGGTACGACGGAAATGCGTAACATCAGAGATAAAGATAAAGAGAAAGAGAACGATGAACGATGAGCGATGGACGATGGACGACGGACGAAAAACGAGGAATGAAAAACGAGGAAGGCGGGGAAGGCTGGGGGGGGCGCCACTTTGAATGCACCATTATGCGCCCGGCCTCGTGTCGCGTGGGAAAACGGTTGCCCCCGCGCGGGGCGGCGGGTGTAGTCGGTGCGTTTTGTCTTTCGCCAATCCACCAACGAGAATGCGCTCCCGGTCCTTGCCCGCACTGCTTTGTTGCGCCGCCCTTTGCACGGGCGGCGCGCGGTTGCACGGCCACGCGTTCGGCGCCGAGACCAACTGCTGGCCGTTCTGGGTGCGGCGCGAGGCCCCGCCGGCCTCCACGCCGGCGCCGCCGGCCCCCACCACCACGCCGGCCGTCGCCGCCGCGTCGTGGGAAGCCGCCGGGCCGCTCGCGTTCAGCCGCCCGCTTTCACCCTTCCGCCGGCCCGACGGCGCGACGACCGCCGCCGGCCTCCGCCCCCTCTACGTGGAAAAACGCGCTCCCGACGGGGGCCTCACCCACGCCCATTTTCTTTATCCGCTTTTCAGCTACACGGCGAAGGACGGCGGCGGCCATGCCTGGAGCCTGTTCGGCGTGGCCAACCACGAACGCCAGCCGGCCATCCGCCCGACGGACGCGGAGCCGGCGGACCACCGGTTCGACCTCTGGCCGTTTTATTTTTCCAACCACCCCGCCGGCTCGCCCGGCAAATCCTACCGCGCCGTCTTCCCTCTCTACGGCGACGTGCCGGGCCGGTTTTTCAACGACCGCGTCAACTGGCTGCTCTGGCCCCTCTACGCGCGCTTCGAGCGCAACGATGTCGCGACGACCACGGTGCTCTGGCCGTTTTTCCGCTGGACCGCGGGCGACGGCAACCACGGGTTCGCCTTCTGGCCGCTCTTCGGCCGGCGGGAAAAGGAAAACGCCTACCGCGAACGCTACCTGCTCTGGCCGCTGATCTTCCGCAACGAATACAACCTGTGGGAACAGCGGCCCGTGGTGAAGACCGGCTTCCTGCCCTTCTATTACGGCGAGACGAGCCCCGCCGCGACCAGCCGGAACTACCTGCTGTTTTTCGGGAAAACCCGCGTCACCGCGCCCTGGCGCTACGACGAGACGCGCTACTTCTGGCCGTTCCTCGTGCAGGGCCGCGGCGAACGCCTGCGCGTGAACCGCTGGGCGCCCTTCTACACGCATTCGCAGACCCCGGAGCGCGAGAAAACCTGGCTCATGTGGCCGCTCTGGAAACACAGCCTCTGGACCGACGGGCAAGACGCCTACGAACGCCGCCAGTTCGCCTATTTCCTCTACCACTCGACCAGCCAGCAAAACCTCGCCCGCCCCGCGCCGCGCCCGGCCAACAAAACCACCGTCTGGCCCCTCTTCACTTCGTGGAGCGACGGGGCGGGCCGCCGCCAGATTCAGGCGCCCAGCCCGCTGGAAGTGTTTCTGCCGGCGAACGAACCGGCCCGCCTCGCCTGGTCGCCGCTCTTCGCGCTCTATCGCTACGAGCAAGCCGCGCCGGGCGCGTTCCGCCACTCGCTGCTCTGGAACCTCGTCACCTGCCGCCGCGAGCCCGGCGTGCGCGAATTTCATCTCGGCCCGCTCTATTCCGCGCACAGCAACGCCGGCTACAAACGCCACGCGCTGCTCAACGGCGTGGCCGGCCTCGACCGGCGCCCCGACCGCGGCTGGCGGCCCTTCCTCCTCAAATTCCACCCCGAAGGGCCGGCCTTTGCCAAAACCCCCGCCGCCGCGCCGCCCGCCATCCGGCCTCCCGCCGCCAGGCGCAGCTTCGCCTACAACCACCACGGCGGAAACGCCCGGCCGCGCTGGTTTGCCCCCTCCCGCGCGGAGACGCGGCAGGACGGAAGCGCGGAACCTTTTTTGAAATAATTGTTTCTCATCAAATCCCGTGTCCCGACATTCCCGCATTCCCGCGCCCCCGCATTTCCATGCTCCCGCCTTTCCGCGGGGGATGAAACGCGCCGCCGAAACCACCCTGGCCGGCAAAGGCGGCGAAACCCTCGAAACCGCCAAAGCCGGCGGGAAACCCGCGAACCCGACATGAAACAACTCCACGCCACCTTCGACTGGATTGGAGCCGCCGTGCTGCTGGCGGCGCGCGCCTTCCGCACGCTGCCCGCCGCGCCCCGCATCCTCAAGCGCACCGTCGAGCAGGCCTTTCTCGGCGGCTACGCCTCGCTCACCATCGTCGCGCTCCTCAGCTTTTCCATCGGCGCGGTGCTCGCGCTCCAGGCCGGGCTCACCCTCCAGCCCGTCGGCATGAAGGAAGTCATCGGCACGCTCGTCGGCGAAGCCATGGTGCGCGAACTCGGCCCGCTCATCGTCGCCATCCTCGTCGCCGGCCGCGTCGCCTCGGCCATCACCGCCGAACTCGCGTCCATGAAAGTTTACCAGGAAATCGACGCGCTCGTCACCATGAACATCCCCCCCGAACGCTTCCTCGTGCTCCCCCGCCTGCTCGCCGTCCTCCTCTACATGCCCGTGCTCACCATGATCGGCATCCTCATGGGCTGGATCGGCGGCGCGGTGGTCTGCAAATACGTCGCGGTCATCGGCGTATCGACCGACGTGTATTTCAACGCCGTCCGCGCCTACCTTGATTTCCCGAAACTCGTGGACGGCCTCATCAAGGCCGAAATCTTCGGCTTCGTCGTCATCCTCATCGCCTGCAACACCGGCCTGCGCACCACGGGCGGGCCGCGCGAAATCGGCTTCGCCGTCACCCGCTCCGTCGTCTATTCGCTCGTGGCCATCCTCGGGCTCGACTACTTCATCACCAAGGCTCTCTCATGAGGCGAAATTCCAAATCCCGAAATCCCAAATCCCAAAAAAATCCCAAATCCCAATGGGAAAAATTCCAAAGGGCGCGGGCTCCGGCGGGGACGACCCCAATGGCGTTTTTTGGGATTTGGAATTTTGAAACATAAAATGCACCCGCACCATCCGACTCCCTCCGCCACCCCCGCCCCCGGCCCCGCGCGCCAGCCCGTCGGCGTCGAAATCACCGGCCTGACCAAAAGCTTCGGCCCGCAAACCGTCCTCGCCGGCATCAACCTCTCCATCCGCCCCGGCGAAATCTTCACCATCATGGGCCCCAGCGGCTCCGGGAAAAGCGTCCTCCTCCGCCAGATCGCCGGCCTCGACCTGCCCACCGCCGGCGCCATCCGCATCAACGGCCACGACCCCGCCCGCCCCGCCACCCGCGACCACCTCGCCCTCGCGCTCGTCTTCCAGGCCGGCGCGCTCTTCAACTCCCTCACCGTCTTCGACAACCTCGCGCTCTACCCCCTCGAACACCGCCTCGACAACCGCGCCGGCATCCGCGCCCGCGTCATGCGCGCCCTCAAAATCCTCTCGCTCGAAAACGCCGCCCGCAAATACCCCTCCGAACTCTCCGGCGGCATGAAAAAACGCGTCGCCATCGCCCGCGCCCTCGTCATGGAACCCCAACTCCTCCTCTACGACGAACCCACCTCCGAACTCGACCCCGTGATGTCCGCCACCATCACCGAAATCATCGCCACCCTCCGCCAGGAATACCAAGTCACCAGCATCGTCGTCTCCCACGACCGCGACCTCGCGCTCACCATCTCCGACCGCGTCGCCATCCTCATGCGCGGCAAACTCCGCGCCCTCTCCACCCCCGCCGGACTCCGCGCCCTCGCCGCCGCCGCCACCCCCGCCGCCGCCGCCGCCGCCCCGCTGGGGGCGCCGG
>JAITDF010000611.1 GCA_031282705.1 Opitutaceae bacterium
TTCGACGGCGCGACTTGTCGCGCCGCCCCCCGCCACCCCCCCCCGCCATCCACCGCCGCCCCCCGCCCCCGCCCGCCGCCGCCGTCCCGTGCGCGGCTTTGGGGCGCCGGCAAAAATAAAACGCTCCGGGCTGCCCTGTGCAGCCCGGAGCGGGTCATCACTTTTACCACAACCTCCTCCTTTGTGCAGTCAGGAGGAGAACAGTCTTTTATTTGCCGCCGGTTTCGTCCACTGCGACAAAGCGCGTCCCTTTTTGGTTCCAAATCAGGAGAAGCGTCTTCCTCGATTTCGGGTTCGAGGTCAGGCGCACCGCGTCCTCCGCGCCGCGCACGGGCTGGCGGTTGATTTCGAGGATCACGTCGCCGGGTTGCAGGCCGGCGGCGGCGGCGGCGGAATCCGGCGCGACCTCGGTGACGAGGGCGCCGCGGATGCGCGCCGGGATGTCGAACTCGCGGCGCGCGCGGGCGCTCAGGTCGCTCACGCCGACGCCTTGCAGCGTGCCTTCGTCGCGGCCGGGGCCGCCGTCGGCGGGGTCGGCGGGGTCGCCGGGGTCGCGCGGGAGTTCGCCGACCTTGAGTTCGAGCGTCTCGGTTTTTCCGTCGCGGGCGACGGTCACGGGCACGGTCTGGCCGGGCGCGACATTGGCCACGGTGAGCTTGAGCGCGCGGGCGTCCTTGACGGGCTTTTTGTTGAATTCGGTGATGACGTCGCCGGTCTTCAGGCCGGCCTTGTCGGCGGGGCCGCCGTCAACGATTTCGGCGACGAGCGCGCCCTCGGTTTTGTCGAGGTCGAACTGCTCGGCAAAGGCGGGCGTGATGTTTTGCACCACGACGCCGATGTAGCCGCGCGTGACTTTGCCGTGCGCGACGAGCTGCTCCATGATGCTGCGCGTCATGTTGGCGGGGATGGCGAAGCCGATGCCCTGGAAGCCGCCGCTGCGGCTGAGGATGGCGGTGTTCACGCCGACGAGGCGCCCGAGCACATCGACGAGCGCGCCGCCGGAGTTGCCGGGGTTTATGGCGGCGTCGGTCTGGATGAAGTCCTCGTAATCGAGCCCGAGCGTGGCGCGGCCCAGGCCGCTGACCATGCCGCTGGTGACGGTCTGGCCGATGCCGAAGGGGTTGCCGATGGCGAGCACGCGGTCGCCGACTTCGAGCTGGTCGCTGTCGGCAAACGTGATGGCGGGCAGCCCGGTCGCATCGACCTTGATCACGGCGAGGTCGGATTTCGGGTCGGCGCCGACGAGTTTCGCGCCGAGTTCGCGTCCGTCGTTGAAGGAGACCTTGATCACGTCCGCGCCGGTGACGACGTGCGAGTTGGTCACGATGTAGCCGTCGGCGCTGACGACCACGCCCGAGCCGAGGCCGGTTTGCTCGGGCTGGCGCTGCATCCGGCCGCCGCCGCCGCCGAACGGGCCGCCGGGGCCGCCGAACCCGAAGCCGAACGGGCCGAAAAACTCGCGGAAGCGCGGGTCGTTGAAGAACGGGTTGTCCTGCACGGGGACGTTTTTCGCGCGCTCGGTGACGAGCACTTTCACGACGCTCGGCGCGACCTGCTTGATGACGGGCGCGTAGCTGTCCGCCGCGGTGCGGGCGAGCGGTTTTTCGTCAACATTGATGGCGACGGAGGGCTTCGGCTCGCCCGCCGCAAGCGCGGCGACGGAGAACGCGAGCGCGCCGGCGGCGAGCAATCCGCCCCCGATGAAGGCGGCGCGGCGCCGGCGGCGGCCGGCGGGCTGATGGCGGGGGCCGGTGTCTTGTGTCATTTGTGTCATGGTGGTCATATGGATGAGGCTGGGTTGTTGTTATTGTTGATGGCTGGTGGTTGATGGCTGGTGGTTGTGCGGGAAAATAAAGGAGGATATTTTCCTCGTGTTGCGGGATAATATCGCGGGCGGAGTTTTCCGCTGTCTTTCACGCGCCTTACATTTTTGTAATGTTTTTGCCCGCCGCCGCCACCTCCTCCTCCGCCGCTGCCGCCGCCGCCGTCCTCGCCGCCGCCGGGGCTCTTTCACGATGCGCGACACGCCCCGGCGAAACGCCCGCGCCCGCCCGCCCCGCCGGGCTCATCGTGCCGCCGGGGCCGGAGCGGCGGCGTTCACGCGCTCCGGGATGTTTTTTATCAGGCTGATGTCATAATCATATGCTGGAACAACACAGGACGCGCTGGAGGCGCGCACGCGGAACGACTCCGCGGCATTTCCCTCGCCGGACCCGGCGAAGCGCCTGAACTCGCCGAGAGTCTTGATCACCGGGGAAACGACGAATCCCGCCCTCGCCGCGTCGCGAATCAGGCGGAAGGACGTGATGGCGCCGTTCCGCATTTTCACATCCAGATAAAAAACCGGCGGCCAGCCCGGCAGCTTCCGCGCCTCCCCGAGCAGGGAAAGGCGGACGTCGAGGCGGAGCCACACGGGGCCGTCGGGCAGGCCGACAAACTCCATCAACCGGGCGGTCCCGCGAGCCTCCCGCTCCAGCCGGAGGCGCCCGCCGCCGTCCGCCCGGCGGCGCCAGAGCGCCACGGTGCCCTCGTCGCAAACCCATTCGTAATCGTCCGCCACATCCAGCCAGGCCAGGCTGTCGCTTTGAAGCGGCAGCCGGTTGTCTATTGTTTCCGTGTCCACAATCATGAACTCGGGCGCCCGCTCCGATTTCAGGAAGGCGTGGTTGGCCCGGGCGAGTTTTTCCGAGTAAACTGAATAACTCTGGAACATGGGCCGCGGCGTGTAGTGAAAATCATTATAAAACACCTTGTGCTGGTTTTGCCCCAGCGCGTCCACGCTCCCACGGCCGGCGGCGGCGCGCATCGCCGGCAGCGCGTGCAGCTTGCGCAGCCGCGCCAGCTCGCCTTCATAAGCGGCGCGGCCGCGCGGCGGCACGAACGCATGGACTTTTTCTCCCGCGAGGCGGGGCACCCAGGGGAGTCCGCACACGTGGGACATCAGCAGCACAACCGGGACAAACACCGCCGCGCCCAGCACAATCGCCGGGTCCCGCCGCGCCCATCGCCACGTCGCTTCCTTGCTCCATTTTGCGAAGAGCGGGGCGTCGGGGTCGCCCGCAAGCCGGCACATGACGGGCAGCATTGCCACCATCCAGTGTATGATCTCCACCGGGTGCCGGGTCAGCCCGTGTTTCCAGACCAGCATGAGAAACAGCCAATACAGCAGCCCCTTGGCCAGGGTTTTGGGCCGGTCCCTTGAGTGCATCAGGAAAAACACGCTCATCATCACGGCAAGCGCCAGCAGGCACGCCTGGGTGACGCCGGCGGCCACCTCCCTCCCTATCAACAAATACACTGGGAGATACATGCCCTCCGGGTAAGGCAGGCTGATGTCGAGGCACCCCGCCGCATAGTCCGCCGCCGAGCGGACATCCTGCCCGCAAAGCAAATAGGCGGTGGCCAGGGCAAGCCCGTAAAGCCCCGCGACCCGCGCCAGCCTGCCCGGCGCCTTCCTCGCCAGCAAATAAACACCCGCAATCAAAAACGAGGCGATGGTGATGAATAAAAAGGTGGCCTTGACCAGCGACAGCATCGCGGCAAACAGCGGCGTCACCCAATGCGCAACCCCCGGCCGCCCGCCTGCATCGCGGTCGATGATGCCGAGGAACCCGAACAAAAGCGCCGCCATGAAGGCCGGCTCCTGCGCCTGGGTCAGAAACACTATGAACATCACCCAGAAAAAAGCCCGTGTCGGCGCGGGCCAGCGCCGCGTGCCGGAAAGGAGAAGGCACAGGCAGGCGGTCGCATACACCGCCTGAAACACCAGCTGCCACACGAACAGATCGCGATCGTAAGTGTGAAACAACGCGGTCCACCCCAGCGGCCCGTAGGTGAAGAGCACATCGCGCCCGAATTGCGCGCCCTGCTTGAAAAAAAACGGCATCGCCAGTTCCCACGACGGATCCAGCCCGAATGACGGCGGCAGTGGGAAACGGAATGTCAGCAGCCAGGCCAGGCCGGGCAGCACCCAGCGGACGATGACGCGGGTGTTCAAGGTTGCGGTCATGATACGATGCACGGGACTCATGGAAAATCAGCCGATGCTTTCCACGATTTTCCTGCCTGTCCACACGCGAAAGTTCCCAAACCCGCTCCGGGCCGAAGGCCCGTAACAGATCCGTAACCGAAATGACATTTTTAACCGGTCCTAATTTTTGGGGCGGACGGGGCGGGGCAATGAATTGCCCCGTCGAAAGCGGCGACAAGTCG
>JAITDF010000014.1 GCA_031282705.1 Opitutaceae bacterium
ACTGATGTTACGCGGCTCTGGCGTACCGCAGACTTCCAAGTCTGCTCCGAAGCTCATGCCTGATTGCGGGTTCGCGGCCAGGCGTGAGTTTTAAGCAGGTTTGGAAACCTGCGGTACGACGGAACCGCGTAACATCAGTTTCTTGACTGAAATTTGCGGCTAATTTTTAACCTCCCCCGATAAACTCATCTCATGCAAAACCCGGCCCCGCTCCCGCCATGATCCAATCCGCCCAAAACCTCCGGCGCGTGCGCCCGCGGGCCGCCCGCGCCGCCGGCTTCATCCGCCGCGCCCGTCTCGCGATTGTGTTTGCCGGCGCGCTTTGCGCGGCGCCGCCGGGCTTCTCGGCGCCGGAGCCGGCGCCCGTGCGCGTGCTCACGTTCAACGTCCTCGGCTCCTACCTCGGCGCGGACAAGGCCGGCGGGGAGGAGACCGCGCGCGTCAAGCGCTGGGAGAAGCGCAGGCCGCTCGTCATCGAGGTGATGCGCGAGCACCCCGACGGCAGCGGGCCCTACGACTTCATCGGCACGCAGGAGACGGGCATCGACACGAGGGACGCGAGCCGCGACCAGACGCGCGTGCTCGCGAAGGCGATGGCCGGCCACGGCTCCCTTTTCGCGCCATGCACCGGCCCGCGGCTGCGGCGATACTCGCTGAGCAACATGATATTCTGGCGCAAGGACCGCTGGGAAATCGACCCCGGCGACCACGGCACCTTCTGGCTTTCGGGCACGCCGGACGAACCCGGCTCCGACGACTGGAGCGACGAGGGCCGCCCCGAAAGCAGGCGCTGCGTCACCCACGGCCTCTTCCACGAGACCGGCCCGGCGGGGCGGCGCACCGGGCGGCGCGTCTATTTCTACAACACGCACCTTTTCGTGCACTCCCAGGCGGCGCGCGACAAGGCGGCGGTGCTCATCATGGAACGCATCGCAAACCGCCGCGACAGGACCGCCGCCGTGATTCTGACCGGCGACATGAACTCGCGCCAATGGTCGGCCCCCGTCCTTTATTTTCAAGGCCGGGAAGTCTCCATCGCCGGGAAAAAACGCGCCGCGCCGCTCGCGCTGCGCGACACCTACGCCGCGATTTATCCCGGCCAGGCCCATGTCACCGTCGCGTCGCAGAAAGAGGTCGAACCGCCGCTTGTGGGAACCAAAATTGATTACATTTTTGCCAGCGACGGCTTCAAGACCACCGGCGCCAGACGCATCGAGACGCACCGCGGCGACCTCTGGCCGAGCGACCATTACCCCTTTGAAGCCGTGCTGGAGTTCGCCGGGGAAAAATTCGCCGGAGGCGGAAATTGACCGCCTCCGCGCATGCCGGAAATCCGCGCCCGCCGCCCTCCATCCTCCGCCGCCCGTCCTTTTATTTAACCGATGTCACACGAAAGCGTCCGTTCTCTTTATCTTTCTCTTTCCTCTTTCTCTTTATCTTTCCTCCTTCTCTCCCATATCTCCCATATCTCCCATTTCTCCCATTTTTCCCATTTCTCCCATCCCCTTCCCCCTTCTTGTAACATCAGTTATTAAAAACCCATAACCACAAAAAATGTCCCACGACCACACAACCCGGCCCGCGCCGCGGCATGGATTCTTCTCCTTCCTCGCCCCCGCGCCGCACGCCACGCCGCTGCCGCCGCAAAAAGTTGACGCGGAATACAAGCGCCTGCGCTGGCAGGTCTTCGCCGGCATCTTCATCGGCTACGCCGCGTTCTACCTCGTGCGCAACAACCTCGCGCTCGCCATGCCCGACATCTTGAAAGAATACCCCGGGCGCTTCACCAAGGCGCAACTCGGCACCGGCCTCACCGCCGTCATCGTCGCCTACGGACTGTCGAAGTTCATCATGGGCTCGGTGTCCGACCGCAGCAACCCGCGCCGCTTCCTGCCGCTCGGCCTCCTGCTCTCGGCGGCGGTCATCGCGGTGTTCGGCTGCGTGAAGGCCGTGTATGCGTCGCTCGCGGTGATTGTCATGCTTTCCGCGCTCAACGGCTGGGTCAACGGCATGGGCTGGCCGCCCTGCGGCAAAACCATGGTGCACTGGTTCAGCGCGCGCGAGCGCGGCACCGTCGTCTCCTGCTGGAATGTCGCGCACAACGTCGGCGGGGTGCTCGTCGCCTGGCTCGCCACCGCCGGCGTGTTTCTTTTCCACGACTGGGGCGCGAAGTTTTATCTGAACGCCATCGTCGCCGCCGCCGTCGCCGTGCTCGCGTATGTTTTGATGCGCGACACCCCGCAGAGTTGCGGCCTGCCGCCCGTCGAAGTGTATAAAAACGACTTTCCGCCCGCGTATTCCGAGCGCGACGAGCGCGTGCTTTCGTTCCGCGAAATCTTTTTCAGCCATGTTTTCAACAACCCCGCGCTTTGGGCCATCGCGCTTGCGAACGCGTTTGTATATTTCGTGCGCTACGGCGTGGTGAGCTGGGTGCCCGTTTACCTGGAGACGGCCAAGCATCTGTCGGTCAAGGAATCGAGCATCGCCTGGTCGCTTTTCGAATTTGCCGCGATTCCCGGCACCCTGCTCTGCGGCTGGGTGTCCGACAGGGTTTTCAAGGGCCGCCGGTCGCCGGCCACCATATTGTTCATGGCGCTCACGCTCGCCGGCGTGCTGTTGTATTGGCTCAATATAAACGGCCCGGTCTGGCTCGACTACGCGGCGCTCTTCACCGCCGGCTTTTTCATCTACGGCCCGGTGATGCTCATCGGCCTGCACGCCCTCGAACTCGTCCCGAAAAAAGCCGCCGGCACCGCCGCCGGCTTCACCGGCTTTTTCGGCAACACCATCGGCGGCGGCGCCGCCGGCGCCGGCGTCGGCTGGATAGCCGACCACTTTCAATGGCACGGCGTTTTCCTGACCATGACCGTCTGCTGCCTGCTGACGATGTTCTTCAGCGCGCTGGCCATCACGAAAAAAACGGCGCCGGCAAAGCCTGGTTTTTCCAACCACGACACCGGCATGGATAAAAAACCATAGGCAGCCTTTCCCATGAACAAACACAAACTCCGCATCCTCGCCCTCGCCCTCGCCGCCGCCGCCGCGCTCCCCGCGCCCGCCCAGAAGCACGCCGACCCGCAGCAACTCGCCGACCCCGGCTCATTCTCCATGATTCTCCTCGGCGACCCGCAGGGTTACACAAAATACGACATCAACCAGCCCCTCTTCGAACTCTGCACCGCGTGGATTGCCGACAATATTGACCGCCTCAAAATAAAAGCCGTCCTCTGCACCGGCGACCTCGTCGAGCAAAACGAAAACATCATCCGCAACCGCAGAATGCTCAACCAAACCAGCCGCGAAATGTGGGCGTCCGCCTCGCGCTCGCTCGCGCGGCTCGATGGCAGGCTCCCCTACATCGTCTCCTGCGGCAACCACGACTATGGCTACCGCTCCGCGGAAAACGGCATGACGCGCTTCCCCGAATACTTCCCGTTCGAGCGCAACACCGCGTGGCGCGACATCTGCGTGGACGCCGTCCCCAACCGCAACGGCATCCCCTCGCTCGAAAACGCCGCGTTCGAGTTTTTCGATGAAAAATGGGGCGGAATCCTCGTCATCACCACCGAATTTCACCCGCGCGACGAAGTCCTCGCCTGGGTCAAAAAACTCGCCGACTCGAAAAAATACGCCGCTCACACCGTCATCTTCATGACCCACAGTTTCCTCACCAACGGCAAAAACGCCCGCCGCATCGAAAAGGAAAACTACAAAATCTCCCCTGGCAACAACGGTGCCGGCATCTGGGAAAAACTCATCCGCCCCGCCTCCAACATCCGCCTCGTTCTCTGCGGACACACCGCCAACGGCAACGGCAAATTTGAGGACAACGTCTCTTACCGCGCCGACGCCAACGACGCCGGCCACACCGTCCACCAGATGATGTTCAATGTGCAAACCCTCGGCGGCGGCTGGGAAGGCAACGGCGGCGACGGCTGGCTGCGCATCCTCGAATTCCGCCCCGACGGGCGAACCATCTCCGTGCGCACCTACTCCCCGCTTTTCGGCATATCCCCCTCGACCAAACACCTCGCCCGCCGCGACGCCCCCCACGACCAATTCGAAATGCTTATAGAAAAAGAAACGCCGGCCCCTGCGTCCGCGCAGTGAAGCATCACCGTCTATGAAAAATAAGCGACAGAAAAACCGGCTTCGCGGTTTTGAAGCGCTCAACCGGTTCTACAAGGAAGACGGGAACCAGGGAACTACCCTGTGCCCTTCGCTCCGGGCATCAATGAGTGAGACGCTTGCGGAGGTTGCAACCAAGGCCGCCCACCCTGACCGACTCTCCGGATTCTGTCAAGCGATTCCGTGCGATTTAAGCCCCCCTGTTTTTTTGCACCCCTCCCTTCCCTCGCACCCGCATCTCTTAAACGTCATGAACAAAACGCGCCCATTCGCGCCTGTTTGCATTCAGCGCAGTTTTAAAAATCCCCCGCAAGCCGCCCGGGCCCTCATTTATAAACCATGAAACACCGCCTCCCCCTCCTTCTCGCCTTCGCGCTCCCGTTCCTCCCCGGCGCCCCCGCCGCCGCAAAACCCGCCGCCACCGGCGCCGCCGTGCTGCGCGTGCTCTGCTACAACATCCACCACGGCGAAGGCACGGACGGAAAGCTCGACCTGGAGCGCACCGGCCGCGTCATCAAGCACTGGAACCCCGACCTCGTGGCCGTGCAGGAGGTGGACCGCGGCACGAGCCGGACAGGACGCGCGGACCAGGCCGCCCTGCTGGCCGGACAGCTCGGCATGGGGCACGTCTTCGGCAAGACCATCGATTACCGCGGCGGCGACTACGGGATTCTGATCCTCTCGAAATTCCCGGTTTTGAAGCACGAGATGATTCTGCTCCCGCCGCCCGGACAGAAGGAGCAGCGCGGCCTGCTGGTTGCGCACATCGGGCTGCCCGGCGGCAAAACCATCCGCCTGGCCTGCACGCACCTGAGCGTGGCCTCGGCGGAGGAGCGCGCCGTGCAAACGGCCAGGATAAACGAGCTGCTCTCCGGCGGCGGCGCGCCGGCGATCCTGGCCGGCGACTTCAACGCCAGGCCGGGCAGCCCGCCGATGGCCGTGATTGAAAAACACTGGACGGACTCCGCCGCGCCCGCCCTGAAGAAAAACGCCACGCCGCACCGGCCGAAAAGGATTGATTATATATTCTTCCGAAACGGCGACCCGTTCCGCGTGATTGAAACCCGGACCATCCCGGACGCGGTGACTTCCGACCATTTCCCAATCCTGTCCATTCTCTCCCTTGAACAGGGGAGCCTCTAAAAAATAAAAACAAACGAACCGCGAAAATCGCGAAACCCAGCGAAATCCCCGACAGATGTTTTCTCTTAAACAACTGATGTTACGCGGCAGCCAGTCTTTTGGCAGGCTTTTGGCAGGGCGGTCTCGCCGAGACCGCCCTGCCAAAAAACCTCTCCTGCGTAACATCAGTTAAACAAATCATCCAACTCTCTCCGGTTTGATATTTCGCGTCTTTTCGCGGCCATCCAGTCCGGACATCAACCATGAAACTCCCGCTCCGCACCCCGCCTGCGTTCATCCGCGGTTGTCCGTCTGTTTTCAGGTTGAAATGCCTGCCCGTCCTCTGCGCATTTGTCCTCGGCGCGCCCGCCGGGCGCGCCGGGGGATTTGCCAACCCGGTGATGCCCGGCGCCGACCCGCACGCGCTCGTGGACGGGAAAACCGTCTGGGTGTATCCCACGCGCGCCGACCCGGAGGGCGGGGCGTTTTACGCCTACTCGTCGGACGATTTGAAAAGCTGGACGCGGCATGGCCCCGTGCTCCGTTTCCGGGAGGTCCCGTGGATCGGGGAGGACGGGCGCCCCAGGCACGGCGCATGGGCCCCCGGCGTGATCGCGCGCGGCGGGAAATGGTATTTTTATTATGCCGTCGGCCCGCAAACCAAAGCGCATCCGGCGCGCATCGGCGTGGCGGTCGGCGGCAGCCCCGCCGGCCCGTTCCGCGACTCCGGGCGCCCGCTGCTCGCCGGCGGAAACGGATTCGAGGCGATTGACCCGATGGTGTTCGCCGATCCGGCGTCGGGGAAATATTATTTATACGCCGGCGGCAGCGCGGGCGCGAAATTGCGGGTGTTCGAGCTGGCTCCCGGCATGGCGGGGCTCGCCGCCGAAATCCCCGTGAAAACGCCGCCGCGCTTCACCGAGGGGGCGTTCATGCATTTCCGGGACGGCCTGTATTATCTGTCCTACAGCCACGGAAATTATAAAACAGCGTCGTATTCCGTCCACTACGCGACGGCGCCCTCGCCGGCCGGCCCGTGGGCCTACCGGGGCGCGATCCTCGCCAGTGACGCCCTCCACAAGGGGCCGGGCCACCATTCGTTTTTCATCAATCCGGCCGACGGCGCGGAACTCATCGCCTATCACCGCTATGATGGCGAATCCGGCAACGGGCCGTATAAAAGCCGGCGAAAAATCGCCTTCGAGCGCGTTTATTACAATGCCGACGGCACGATCCGCCCGATTGTGATGACGGACGGCGGCGAAACGCCCGCGCCGGCATTCAAATCGCCCTTGAAATAAAGTCATCACACTTCCAGACACCGGCTCCCTGTTTCCAACCCACCATGAAAAAACCAAATCGTCCCGCCTCGCACCCATCCCGCGCAATCGCCGCCGGCTCACGCCGCGACTTCCTCAAAAGCGCCGCCGCCCTCGGCCTCGGCGCGCTCGCCGGAGGCGCGCCCCTCGGCGCCGCTCCGTTCGGCGCCGTTGCCAGCGACGGGCCGCTTTCCGCCACCCGCCCGCGCAAGCCCGGCCTCAAACCCGTGCA
>JAITDF010000178.1 GCA_031282705.1 Opitutaceae bacterium
TGGGACGCCGCCGCCGCGCAATGGCTCATCACGCACTGGACGCGCGCCGCCGGCGCGTGGACGCCCGCCGCCTCGGTGCCCGCCCGCGACCTGCACTGGGTGGCCGTGCGCAGCGGCGACGAAATAAACGGCCACTACGCAATCGGCATCACCGGCGCGCAGTCCCCCGCGCCGCAATGGGAGGTGCTCGGCCCCGACCTCTCGGACTTTTATACAAAAACGCAGCTCGACGCCGCCCTCGCCGCCAAGGCCGACGCCGCCGACGTCCCGCCGCCCTCGCCGTGGACGAAGAACGGCAGCGACATTTCCTACACAGCCGGAAAGGTGGGCGTCGGCACCGCGTCCCCCTCGGCCACGCTGCACGTGACTACCGGCATTGTGCTTTTCCCCGACGGCAGCGTCATCGCCGGCCAGTCACCCGGTATCGCGTTTTCATCTTATCCCAAGACCGGTTTCGGCGCGAACAGCGAAAACTTTGCCATCTGGCTGAATCAAAAAATCATTGCAAATTATACATCCTCCGCGGCTCGTTTTGCGGCCGATGTTTTGTTTGGATGGTCGAGTTCCGCGGGCAACAACCAAGGTATTGACACGTCGTTTTACCGTCACTCCGCCGGCAACATGCGCACGGGCGGTAATATTCTCGTGGACGGCAGGATTGGCATCGGAAAAACGAACCCCGCCTACCTGCTCGACGTCGCCGGCGACATCAATTTGACCGGCGACATCCGCAAAAACGGCGCGGTATGGAATCCCGTAATCGAGGCTTCGGACGATGCCGAGGCGGAGTCGCTGAGCGCCGCCAACCCGGACAATCTCTACGTCGTCCCGGAGGACGAAAACTGATGCCGCTTTATATAAACGGAAAACGCGCCGCCTCGCTTTTCTTCAACGGGAAGAGCATCGCCCGTGCATGGAAAAACGGCGCGAAGGTTTTTCAGAAATCCACCGGCGCGCTGGACGGCTTTTCGTTCGGTGCAGCAAACACTGACATCGCTTTGCTTGCCTGGCGCTGGCCGCAGGCCGACGGCTGGTGTTACTTTCCAAGCTACTCATCCAGCTCCACCGTTTCGGTGTGGCGGGCACCCGTCGCCGGCCCCGGAAAATACCGCTACGTCAAGTGGGCGGAGGTGCAAGGCCCCAATTATCAGGACTCCCTGCTTTTCGACAATGTAAACAATCTTCTCGTGCATGATTTTCGATACAACTCGGCGCGGACGGTGCTATTCTACGACGGCGACGGCAACGTGACCGACACGATAAATTGGGGCAACGCCGCGGTCGTGAACTCGACCGACGTGACCTACACCGCGCTCGATTTGCGCACCAAGGGGACGCGGACGGTTGTGGTGCCCAAGGAGAGCACTTACACACCGGCCCACGCCACCAGCGACGGGCATAGAGTCAGCACCGCTGGCGGCAGTTTCATGGTCCCGATAGCACCGTTTTTATACACCGACTCGGCGCTGGCGAGCGGCGCACTCGGCTATAAAAAGCTGGTTTACTGCCGCACGCCTTACACCCCGTCCGGGCCTGTAACCTACAGCGTTTCCGGGTTCATGCCGCTCATCCCCATTACCTACGGCTACAGCGGCCGGTATCTGGAGGCGAATGGAAGCATTCTATATACTTGGAGGAGCAAAGTATGGCCGTCGGCGGGCGGCTCAAGCGGCGCGGCCGCTTTTGTGCCGGTGTGGAAACTCGACGGGTCGGGCGTCACCATTGACCAGACCAATGGCGTCGGCGACCAGCTCATGTCCACATGGGACTACGGCGGGCCGTGGGCATGGACTACCTCCGAAAACGCCCGCACGCGGATGCGCATTCACACTTCCACGACCAGCCGCGTTTACGGGCCGGACGGCTCAAGCTCCGTCACCCTGAGCAGCTACAGGTTGTCTCGCATGGCAACCCTTGTCGCCGCGAACGCGACCACCGAAGTCTGCTGGTATGACTCTGCCAGCGGGTGGCTGAAAAAGGTGACCGATGCCGGCACGCTGCAAAACCTGTGGAACCTTGGCGCGCTGGCGTCCATCCCCGACGTGACCGGCCTCTGCTTGGTTGCGGTGGAGCCGGGCGTTTTCGCAATGGTGAAAATGGACGCCGCCGGCACCGGTTTCATCGCCAGCTTCGGCAACGACTGGGGCGGCCCGGAAATCCTTTATTCAAACTGGTAAACCATGAAAATAACCCAGACCATATCAAACCAGCCCACGCGCATCACGTTGACCGCGGCGCGGGACTTTATATTAAAACTCAAGGGGGCGGATGTTTATATCCCGTCCGCTTTTGTCGGCGACACCCTCACCGTCGAGGAAGCGCGGGAAATTTTCGACGAGGTGGGCATCCTCGATGTCCCCAAATTCAACGGCGCGCTCAAACAGCAGCAGGCCGTGCTCGCGGCGGCGGGAGTGAGCACGGCGGCCGTGCCGGACGAGACTGCCGGCGATGAAACCCCGCTCTGGGCCGCCGGGGAAATGGTGAAGGCCGGGCAGGTGCGGCGGTTTGGCAATGCGTGGTATCGCTGCGCGCAGGCCCATGTCACGCAGGCCGGCTGGGAGCCGCCCGGCGTGCCCGCGCTGTGGGTGCGCATCGAGATGCCCGCCGCCGACGGCGAGCCGCCGCCCGCATGGGTGCAGCCCGCCGGCGCCCACGACGCCTACGCCGCCGGCGCACGCGTCACCCACGCCGGCAAGGTCTGGGAAAGCGCCGTCGATGCCAACGTTTACGCCCCCGGCGTGGTCTCCGGCCAGTGGGTTGAAGTCTAAAAATCATCCCGTCCCTTTCGTCCATCCAGCCATGAAAAAACATACATTCGGAATCATCGCGCTCATCGCGCTTGTATTATCCGCGACCGCCGCGCTTTTCGCGGCGGACGCCGTCCCGGCCGAGGCCGGGGCCGCAACGGGCATCGACCTGTCAGCCACCGTCATCGCCGTTCTGCTCAAGGTCGCGGCATGGTATGGCGTCGCGTGCGCGGGCTTCAACGGCCTTGTCACCCTCATCGCCGCCGTGGTCAAAAAAACGCCGGGCGCGTCGGATGACGAGGCCATTGACAAACTCTACGAGTCGAAACCTTACAAGGCCGTCGCGTGGATTTTCTCATGGGGCGATTATATTGCCGAGCTCGTCACCAAGCTGAAAAAGTGAGGCCTCCGGTCAATGTCTTTTCTCACCGCAA
>JAITDF010000186.1 GCA_031282705.1 Opitutaceae bacterium
CGCCTCGCGCAACCGCCGCACATGCGCGAAACGCGTGCCCGCGCACAACGCCGTCAGCGCGAAGGAGTGCAAAATGTCGGGCACCGGCGCCGCGTTGTTGCTGGTGCGCACGACCGGGCGGGTCCCCGCCAGCTCCTCGAAGACACCCGAGCGCCGGACGAACGCCGCCCACGGCACCAGCCCGCCGCAAGGCGTGAGCGTCCCGCCGCCCACGCGCAACGCCACATGCCCGCCGGCCGTCGCGAACAGCAAATCCTCCTCAAAATCCCCTTCACCCTCCGGGTGAACCTTTCCCAGCGCTTCAGTTCTCATTTAACTGTCATAACAACAATACATTCCGTCATTCAAGCAGATTTTCAACTGAGGAATTTAGGTTCAGTGAAAGAAAAAACGCACGGCATTTTGGGCCGCGCGCCGGGTGGTGGTGTTTGTGGTTTCCAGGGGAGGCTCAGATGATGTCGCAGGCGCCGCCGGCGCAGGCCACGATGTCCTTGAGGTTGGTCTCGTCGGTGGCTTCGCGCATTTTTGTGTAGTCCGCGCGGCGCGGCTTCAGGGCGTTCCAGCGGGCGATGTCCGTCTCGGTGGCGACTTCCTCGCGGGGGGCTTGCGGGTAGATTTTGTCGCCGGCGTCCTGGAGGAGCGAGACGCCGGTGAAGGATTCGCGGTTTTCCCAGATGAAGTCGGCCACGTCGTTCCATTCGTCCTGGCGCACGGTGCAGGTGTTGGAGACGTTGTGGTGGAGGCCGGGCGAGCGGGAACCGGGGTCGCCGCCGGGGATGACCCAGGAGTGCTGCACGAGGGCGACGAGCTGGAGGAACTGGACGGCGTTGATGTCCTTGCGGAGGATGGCCTGCGGCGAGGCTTCGACGGGGAAGGTGATGACGTCGTCGGTCTCCGGGCTGTAAACGGAGGCTTCGGTCATCTGGGGGTTGATGTTTTTGAAGAAGGCGTAGATGGGTTCCTTGCGGTTGGCCTGCACGCGGCGGAAGTAGTGGCGGGCGTGGTGCGGGTGGATGCCGCTGGCGGCGTTGAGGAGGAGCGAGGCGGTGCCTTCGGGTTTGCAGGTGGTGAGCTTGGCCGCGGGGCGGATGCCGATGAGGCGCGCGACGAGGCGGTTGGTGGCGCGGCAGAGGGCGGAGCCGCGGGCGAGGATGTCGGAGTCGAAGAGGATGTTGGGGTTGTCCATGAAGCCGCAGATGGAGACGCCGAGGAGGGCGTCGTGTTCGTTGATGAGGCGGGTGACGGGGCCGAGGTAGGGCATGTCGGTGTAGGCGGCCTGGAGGGTGCCGATGGCGGTGGCGGCGATGCAGGCGGCGTAGAAGGCTTCCTCGGTCGCGGCGGCGCGGCCGTTGATGGTCGTCAGGTTGCACATCTGGAAGCCGGAGAGGCGGGTGGTGCCTGGGAGGTCGCCTTTGTAGCCCCAGGCAAAGAGTTTGCCGAGTTCCTCGCCGGAGAGTTCCCAGTCCACGATGGGCAGGAGGTTGATTTCGGCGCAGGGGTTGCAGCCGGCGTCGGGGTGGTCGCAGAAGAAGAAGCCGGGTTCGCCGAATTCCTTCTGGGCCTTGAAGAGTTTTTTGAAGTTTTCGTGGTTGTTTTCGGCGCGGGCGAGGACGGCGGAGTTGTTCGAGGCGGAGCGTTGGGGGTGTTTTTCAAACCAGCTGCCGGTCTTGGCGTTCATCATTTCCTCGTCGTCGGGGGAGAAGAGGCAGATGGTGGCGGAGCGGCGGATGCCGCCGGCGAGGACGGCCTTGGCCACGAACATGTTGATGTCGTAAACTTCGATGGGGCGGAGGGCGCGGCCGGAGGCTTGGTTGAGGATTTCCTCGACCTGGCCGAGGGCGCGTTTGAGGGGGAGGTGGCCGGGGGCCTTGCCGCCGGAGGTTTTGAGGGCCGTGCCGCGGCCGCGGATGAGCGAGTAGTCGAACTCGATTTTTTTGCCTTCGTAGAAGGAGAGGAAGAGCGCGTGGAGCGCGTCGGACCAGCCTTCGATGGTGTCGGCGATGTGGTGGTGCCGGACGGGCAGGTCGTATTCGTTGAGGCGGGCGGGCAGCGGGGGCAGGAGGGCGACGTGGTGTTTCTGGACGGAGAAGCCGACGCCGCAGCCGCTGAGGAGGAGGTAGAAGTATTCGCGGAAGAATTCGACGCGGTCCACGTTGGCGAAGCTGCAGTTGAACATGCGGCTGTGGTTTTTCAGGATGGCCTCGCCGCCGAATTGCATGGAGCGCATGGAGGGGAGGACTTCCTTGGCGGCGACTTTGTCGAAGACGTGCTGGATGAGGTCGTGGAGGGTCCTGCCGCCGAGGGTGGCGGCGAGTTGCGCGGCGGCGGGGCCGGCGAGGGCGGCGATGTCGGCGGGGAGCGCGGCGGGGAAGCGCGCGTCGAGTTTGCCGGCGAAGAAGGTGTCGTGCATGTCGCGCACGCGTTCGACGGCCTCGGGGAAGGTCTCGCGGCGGCCGAGGTCGGCGCGGTAGCGGGCGTATTTGGCCATGGCGATGTAGTCGCCGAGGCCGTTTTCCTCGTATTTGGCCAGGCGCGTGGTGGCGTGCTGGATGCGGTAGAGGACGTAGGAGCGGGCGACTTCCCAGTGGCCGGAGGCGGCGATGGCTTTTTCGGTGGCGTCCTGGACTTGCTCGATGGTGGGGTGTTTGCCGTCGCGGTAGTAGAGTTCGAGCATTTGCGAGACGCCTTCGCCGATTTTCACGGCTTCGATGAAGGTGTCGCTGTCGAGGCCGTATTGGACCAGGAGGTCGTCGCGGGCGGGGTTGGGGGCGTTGTCGTTGCGGACATCGTAGAAGGCGAGGGCGATGGCGCGGGTGATTTTGTTCTGGTCGAAGCGGGCGCGGGAGCCGTCGCGTTTCACGACCATGCGGGCGTCCGCCGGGATGGAGCGGTTCAGCAATTGGGCGCCTTTCGGGGCGGTGACGGTGGAGTCGGTGGGAAGGATGCTGGCGATGGAAATTGAGCCGTTGTTTTTCATAGGGCGGAAAGGTTTCATGTAGTGGGCGAATTTTTCGGCAAGGCGAGTCTTTTTGTTGCGAAAATGGAATTTTTTTTTGCTTTCCAACTCATTATGGAACAACTTCCTGTAAAGTTATTCACAGGAAGGGCTTTTTGTGTAAAAAATGCGCGGAAAATCTTTTTTATCAAACCGGGCCGGCGTTTTTTTTGAAAAAAAAACGGCTTGGGATTGTCCGGCCGTCCGCCTGGGCGGATGCAGCGCCTGCGCAGCCGGGATGGACGGCCGTCTTGCGAAGGGTTTGGCGGAGGTTTTGCAAGGGTTTCAATGAGGCGCGGGGCGGGGTTTTTTGCAAACCGGACGGCCTCGCCGCGGCTGGCGGGAGGGCCGTCACTCGCGCCTGGTGATTTCGCGCGGGATGGTTTCGATGGGGTCGGCGGCCTCGGAGAGTTTTTTCACGCCTTTCGCGCCGAGTTCCTCGAAGCGGCGCGCGCCGGGGAGGACGGCGGACTCGAAGGAGCCGACGGACTGGTTGTAGGCCCGCACGGCGGTTTCGAGGTGGCGGCCGATTTTTTCCAGATGCTCGGCGAAGGTCGTGATGCGGTCGTAGAGGTCGCGGCCGAGGCGGCTGACTTCCTCGGCGTTTTGCGAGACGGTTTCCTGGCGCCAGCCGTAGGCCGCGGCCTTGAGCAGCGCGATGAGCGAGAGCGGCGTGGCCAGGAGGACTTTTTTCGCGATGGCGCGTTCGAGGAGCGCGCCGTCGGCCTGGAGCGCGGCGGTGAGGAGGTGGTCGCCGGGCACGAAGAGGACGACAAACTCGGGGGCGGGCTGGAATTGCTCCCAATAGTGCTTCGACCCGAGGGTGTCGATGTGGCGGTTGATTTTTTGCGCGTGCTCGGCGAATTTCGCGGCGCGCGCGGCTTCGTCGGCGGCGTCGGCGGCGTCGCGGTAGGATTGCACGGGGGATTTTGCATCGACGACGATGCGCTGGCCGCCGGGCAGGCGCACGACGAGGTCGGCGCGGAGCGCGCCGGCGGCGGCGGTCTCCTGCTCGGTGAAATCGCAGTAGGGGAGCATGCCGGCGAGCTCGACGACGCGGCGGAGCTGGAGCTCGCCCCAGCTGCCGGCGTAGCTGGTGGCGCGGAAGGCGTTGGAGAGCCGGGCGGCCTCGGCCTGGAGGCGGAGTTGCGCGGTGTTGAGCGATTCGAGCTGCTGGCCGAGCCGGCCGTAGGCGCTGGCGCGGGTTTGTTCGAGTTCGTTGATTTTGCCGTCCACTTTTTCGAGCGATTCCTTGAGCGGTTTCACCAGCGAGTCGATGGCCTGCTGGCGGGCGGCGAGGTCGCCCTCGGCTTTTTGCTGGAACTGGGCGAGGGTGGTTTTGGCGAGGTCGAGGAAGGCGGCGTTGTTGGTCTTGAGGGCGTCGGCGGAGAGTGCCTTGAACTCGGCGGTGAGGCGGGCGTGGGCGTCGGTGAGCGCGGCGAGTTTCTCGGCGGCGGTGGCGCGTTCGGCCGCGAGCGCGGTGCGTTCGCCGGCGAGCGCGGCGGCGAGGTGCTCGCGGGCGGTTTCGGAGGCGGCGAGGCGCGCGCGGGCGGCGTCGAGTTCGGCGGCGAGGCGGGTGTTGTCGTCATCGCGGGCGGCAAGGCGCTCGGCGAACACGGCGCGTTTCGAGGCGGCGAAAAGCCAGACGATGGCGCCGCCGAGGACGGCGGCGAGGAGCGTGGGAATGATGGTGGAAAGCGGCATGTTTTCATCCACTTAGTGAACCATTATTTTTGAATGGGGAAGTCTCGAATCCGCTCAAAAAATTCCCCCCTCCGAAACGCCCCCTCCAAGAGCGCCCCGCCCTGGCGGAGGAGGAGGGATTCGAACCCCCGGCGGGAACATGCCCGCGCCCGATTTCAAGTCGGGTGCCTTAAACCAGCTCAGCCACTCCTCCGTGGGCGTGGACTCCGCACACTGCGCGGCTTTGCGGATAATTCAAGCCTGCGCTTTTTCGAGGCGGCGGGGAGGCCGTTCAAGGCCGTGTCAGGGCGGGCTTTCAGGGAGGGCTTGAATCACGCCCGGCGGCGGCATTCCTCCGCTCATTTCCCCTCTGTTTTCATTTTCGCAAAATCCGTGCAATCGCGGAGCAAATCACGGGCAGGTGTGTCGTATATCCCGACTCCAACACCTGCAAACCGCCATGAATCACTTCGACCAAGACGAGACCGCGCGCCGGCCGGGCTGGTTTTCCTTGCGAAGGCTGCGGAAAAAACTCCAGCGCCTCCGCCCGCTTCGTCTTGAGCGCGACACCGCCTGGACCGGCCCGGGCGAACTCTGGCACGGCACGCGCCCCAATCTCGCCGAGCTGACGTTCCGCATCGACGTCGGCGGCGCGCGCATCCTGCGCATCGAGGTCCGCCAGCGCCAGGACGGCACCGGCGGCTCCACCGTGCGCCAGCTCGAACGCTGGCTGCGGCATCGCGGCGTCACGCGCATCGACGGCCTCTCTCGCGCCGCCGCCGTGCCTTTCTGGCGGACGCTCGGCTACCGCGTCCTGCCCGGCCAGCTTTTCGAAAAGGAGCTGCCGCCGCGCCGCCGCAGGCGCGCCGCCAAGGTTTCCTGAAAGACCTCACGGGCCTGCGCGCGGACGCCGGGCTTCGGGCGGCGGACTTCGGGCGGCGGGCGGCGGACGCCGGGCGCTTCCCGGTCGCAGGCGCGCCCCGCCTCACCATCCTTGTCCGCCTCAATCACTTCGCCGGCGGGCCAAATTGCTGATTTGAGTTCCCCGCCCAACCGGTCATCGGTGTTGCCGTGGCCAAGAAACGCACCCGCTCCCGCAGCACCGAGTCCGCCCGCAAGCGCCCGCCGCCCGCGACGCCCGCCGCCGGCATCGTGCCGTCCGCCGCCGCCGCCGCCGGAGCCGTGCCGTCCGCCGCCGCCGCCGGGTGCATCCGTTTGCGCGGCGTCCGCCAGAACAACCTCAAGGGTTTCGACCTCGACATCCCCCTCGGCAACTACATCGCCGTCACCGGGCTCAGCGGCGCGGGCAAGTCCTCCCTCGTGTTCGACACGCTCCATGCCGAGGGCCAGCGCCGTTACGTCGAAACGTTCAGCGCCTACACGCGCCAGTTTCTCGACCTGCTCGACAAGCCGCGGGTCGATTCCATCGAAAACATCCGCCCGTCCATCGCGATCGAGCAGACCAACACCGTCAAGACCTCCCGTTCGACCGTCGGCACCATGACCGAGCTGACCGACTTTTTCAAAGTCTGGTTCAGCCATGTCGCCGAGTGTTTCGACCCGGAAACCGGCGAAAAAATCGAGGACGACACGCCGCAAACCATCTGGCGGAAAACCCTCGCCGCCGCGTCCGGCCGGACCTTGGTCGTCGCCTTCCAAGTCACGCGCCCGGCCAGCCTCACGTGGCCCGAAATCCTGAAAAACCTCAAAGCCCAATCCTACCTGCGCGTCCTCGTCCCGGCAAACGCGGACGGGCGCGAAATGCGGAATGCGGATTTCGGATTGCGGAATGCAAAAGACAAACGCGCAACCAAGCCCAAAGCCGCGCGCGCCGGGGCCGCCGCCGGCGGCAGCGAGGGTGGTGGCGGCGGCAGCGAGGGCGGCGGCGGCCCGCCGCTTTCGGTTCCGGGCGACGCGGGAAGCCTGCCAAGCGGCGGGCGGCCGCCGCCGCCCTCGCCGCCGCCCCCGGCCTCCGCCGCGCGCGCATCCTCCAAGTCCGCGCTGCGCGTTCCGCACGCCGCGTTTCGCATCGACGACCTCCTTGCCGACCCCGCGCTGCTCGACCATGCCGCGCACATTCTTGTCGCCCAGGATCGCATTGAAATCACGGATGCCAGCCGCGCCCGTTTCATCGAAGCCGCCGAGGCCGCGCTTCATTTCGGCCACGGACAACTCCATCTCTTCGCCAGCGGTATCGCCGGCACCGCCGGTATCGCCGGCGCCAGTGCCGGCGCCGCCGGCGCCGCCCCCCGGCCCTCCGCATCCTCAGCCTTTCAGCCATTCCACCTCCACGCGTCTTTTTCCACCGGCCTGCATTCGCCCGCCACGGGCCGCACCTTCCGGCCGGCCACGCCCGCGCTGTTTTCCTTCAACTCCCCGCTCGGCGCCTGCCCGCGCTGCCGCGGCTTCGGACGCGTCATCGAAATCGACTACCGCCTCGCCATCCCCGACGCCGGCCTCAGCATCGAGCAAGGCGCCATCCGCGCCTTCGAGGGCCAGGTTTACAGCATGTCGCGCGACGACCTCATCCGCGCCGCCCGCCGCCACAAAATCCCCACCGGCATCCCCTACGCACGGCTCACCGAAAAACAGCGCGACTTTGTCATCCACGGCGAACCCGAATACCGCGCCCGCAAAGCCCGCGGCGAGGAAATCGGCTACGAGGAGGACATCTGGTATGGCGTGAAAGGCTTTTTCGACTGGCTCGAAAAAAACACCTACAAAATGCCCGTGCGCGTGTTTCTCTCCCGCTACCGCGCCTACAACTCCTGCCCCGACTGCCGCGGCCGCCGCCTCCAGCCCGAGGCCCTGTGCTGGCAATGGCGCGGCCTCACGCTCCCCGGCCTCTACACGCTTCCCGTCGCCGAACTCCTCGCCCTCGTCGGCGATGCCGCCACCCCCGCCCCGGCCCGCGCGGACGCCCCGGCCCGCGCGGACTCCGCCCTCGAAACCCATTCCGCCCGGCTCGCGCACGACAGCATCCTCACGCGCCTGCGCTACCTCGTCCAGGTCGGCCTCGGCTACCTCACGCTCGACCGCTCCTCGAAAACCCTCAGCGGCGGCGAGGTTGAGCGCGTCAACCTCACCTCCTGCCTCGGCACCTCGCTGGTTGACACCCTCTTCGTCCTCGACGAGCCCAGCGTCGGCCTGCATCCCCGCGACATCGACCGCCTCATCGCCATCATCCGCACGCTCACCGGCGCGGGCAACACCGTCGTCGTCGTCGAGCACGACGAAGCCATGATCCGCGCCGCCGACCACATCATCGAAGTCGGCCCCGGCCCCGGCGCGGGCGGCGGCCGCATCGTGTTCAGCGGCCGGCTGCCGGCGCTTCTCGCCGACCCCGCCAGCATCACCGGCGCCTACCTCGCCGGACGCGAGACCATCGCGGTGCCGGCGCGGCGGCGGCCGGTCGTTTTTGAAAATCCCAAATCCCAAAATCCCAAATCCCAAAAAAATTCCAAAATTCCAAAAACCAAAAAAAACAGGACCGCCGCCGCCGCCGCCGCCGCCACCACTACCACCGTCGTCGCCGCCGCGCAGCCGCCACATTCCGCAATCCGCATTCCGCAATCCGCATTGGTTTTCACCGGCGCCACCAAGCACAACATCCGCGACCTCGCGCTCACGCTGCCGCTCAACCGCTTCGTCTGCCTCTCCGGCGTCTCCGGCTCCGGCAAATCCACCCTGCTGGACAACATCATCCACCAAGGCATCCTCTCCGCCCGCCACCAGCTCACCGAAAACCCCGCCGCCATCGCCCGCATCGACGGGCTGGACGCCATCGGCGAAGTCGTCCTCGTTGACCAGTCCCCGCTCAGCCGCACCCCGCGCTCCAACCCCGCCCTCTACACCGAGGCATGGGAGCGCATCCGCGAACTCTACGCCGCCACGCCCGCCGCCCAGTCGGCCGGCTACACCGCCTCCAGCTTCTCCTTCAACGCCGGCGACGGACGCTGCGAACACTGCAACGGCCTCGGCTCCGAACGCGTCGAGATGCAGTTCCTCTCCGACGTTTACGTGCCCTGCCCCCTCTGCGAAGGCCGCCGCTTCAAGCCCGAAATCCTCGCCATCACCTGGCGCGGCCGCTCCATTGCCGACCTGCTCGACACCAGCATCGACGACGCCCTCCTCCTCTTCGCCGGCGAACCCCTCATCCACGCACGCCTCGCCACCCTCGCCACCGTCGGCCTCGGCTACCTCACCCTCGGCCAGCCCCTCAACACCCTCAGCGGCGGCGAATCCCAGCGCCTGAAACTCGTGCGCCATCTGCCGAATGCGGATTTCGGCATGCGGAATGCGGAATTGGAAACGCCCCGATCATCCCTCCAAGCCGGTGCCCCGCCGCCTGCGCCCGGCCACTCCGCACTCCGCACTCCCGAAGCCGCACTCCGCACTCCGCATTCCGCCTTCCCCAAAGGCGCCCTGCTCCTTCTTGACGAACCCACCACCGGCCTGCACCGCCACGACGTCAAGCGCCTCCTCTCCGTCCTCCAGACCCTGGTCGATGCCGGCCACAGCGTCATCGTCATCGAGCACAACCTCGACGTCCTCAAATCCGCCGACTGGCTCATCGAAATCGGCCCCGAAGCCGGCGCCGCCGGCGGCCGCATCGTCGCCGAAGGCACGCCCGGGCAAATCGCCCGCACCGCCACCGCCACCGCCCCCTACCTGCGCGCCGCGCTCGGCGGCGGCGCCGCCGCCGGTGCCGCGCTCGCCGCCACCGATGCCACGCTCGCCGCCACCACCGCGCTTGGCGGAGCCGCCGCCGCGCTCGGCGCCGCCGCCGCCCCCGCGTCGCATGGCGACGGCTCAATCCCCGACGCTCACGCCCTCACCATCACCGGCGCGCGCGAAAACAACCTCAAAAACCTCTCCCTCTCCATCCCGCACCGCCGGCTCAACGTCGTCACCGGCGTCTCCGGCTCCGGAAAAAGCACGCTCGCCTTCGACATCATCTTCGCCGAAGGCCAGCGCCGCTTCATGGAATCCATGTCGCCCTACGCCCGCCAGTTTGTCGAGCAACTCCCCCGCCCCGACATAGACCGCCTCACCGGCATCCCGCCCACCGTCGCCATCGAGCAACGCCTCACGCGCGGCACCCGCAAATCCACCGTCGCCACCATCACCGAAGTCGCCCAATACCTCCGCCTCCTCTACGCCCGCCTCGGCATCCAGCACCACCCCGACACCGGCCGCCCCGTCGAACCCCTCACCCCCCCGCAACTCAAGCAACACCTCCTCCGCGTGCTCCGCGACACGCCCGCCGCCCGAAAAGCGCGCCACCTCTACCTCTGCGCCCCCCTCATTCGCGGACGCAAAGGCCACCACCAGCCGATCGCCACCTGGATCGCCAAACAAGGCTACACGCTCATGCGCGCCGACGGACGCCTCCTCCCCGTGGCCGCCTTCCAGAAACTCGACCGCTACAAGGAACACGACATCGAAGTCGTCATCGCCGACCTGAAGACCGATGCCACCACCGCCACCGCCCACGGTAGGGCGCGCTCGCCGAGCGCGCCGCCCGCCGCCACCGCCACCGCCCTCGACGAAGCCCTCCGCCTGGGCCGCGGCACCTGTTTCCTCCTCACCGAAAAGAACGAAATCCTCACCTACTTCTCCACCACCCGCACCGACGCCGCGACGGGCGAATCCTTCCCCGAACTCGACCCCAAGCACTTCTCCTTCAATTCCCCCCGCGGCTGGTGCCCCGCCTGCCGCGGCCACGGACGCATCTATCCCTGGATGCTCCAACTCGACCAGGAAGACGCCGACAACGCCGACCAGACCCTCCTCCTCCGCACCTACGGCGTCGAGCACGCCGACGACGTGGGCGATGCCGGCCGCCCCTGCCCCGAATGCCACGGCGCCCGTCTGAACCGCATCGCCCGCGCCGTGAAACTCCGCTTCCACCCCGAAAAAGTGGAAGCGGCCTCCAGCCGCTTGCCCGCCGCCGCCTCACCCCTCGCCCCTTATCTGGCCAAGCTCACTGCCGAGGCCGCCGTGCGCCCCGCAAAAACCACCCGCGCCAAATCCATCTCCGCCCCCTCCCGCTCCGCGCCCGCCATCCGGCATCCCGCGCCCGCCAATCTGTCCGCCCTTCCGCCTGCCAATCCGCAATCCCCGCCCGCCAATCCGCCCGCCGCCGCGCATTCCACCAATCCGCATTTCGCAATCCACAATCCGCAATCCACAATCCGCAATCTGCAATCCGCCCTCCCCCTCTCCCTCTCCCTGCCCGAACTCCTCCGCGCCACGCCCGGCCGGCTCCTTGCGCTCCTGCGCCGCCTCGACCTCCCCGACGCCCGCGCTCGCGCCATCACCCAGGACATCCTCCCGCAGATCGAGGAACGCCTCCGCTTCCTCGATCACGTCGGCCTCGGCTACCTCTCGCTCGACCGCCCGACCGAGACGCTCAGTGGCGGCGAAGCCCAGCGCATCCGCCTCGCCGCGCAACTCGGCTCCAACCTCTCCGGCGTGCTCTACGTCCTCGACGAACCCAGCATCGGCCTGCACGCCCGCGACAACGCCCGCCTCATCGAGACCCTGAAGACCCTGCGCGAAAAAGGAAACACCCTGCTGGTGGTCGAGCACGACGACGAATTGATGACCCAGTCCGACCACATCATCGACCTCGGCCCTGCGGCCGGCATCCACGGCGGCGAACTCCTGGCCGAAGGCACGCCTGCGGAAATCAAAACCTCCCCCGCCTCCCTCACCGGCCTCTTCCTGAAAAAAGGCATCCCCCACCCCCTCCGCGGCGCCTACCGCGACCTGCCGCCCCTGCCACTCAAATGACCGCCGCAACATCAGCATTTTTCCCATCAATAAACTGGCAAGGCTGACAACCGGTAATATAAGCATTCTCCCATGATAGTCCCGCTGAGAGAAGCCGCCTCGTTCCTTTGCAACCACGAGTGGTTTGTCTCGCGTCTCTGGCAACATCGCGACGAGGCATGGACGGACGCCGACCTGCTCGGCTTTGCGGAAAATGTCTCAAACGAGAACTCCCCCAGCCCGAAGCACCTTGTCGCCGAACTCAAAAAGCACCGCTTCATCGTTGAACGCATTGAGCCGTCCGCGACATGGGAACTCGCCCCCGCTTTCCAAGGTTGGATTGAACACCTCAACATGACCGCCCGCCCCGTGCGAAGCGAAGTCATTGACGGCTTTATCCTCGCGCTGGAAACCGCCCTCAAGGAATTTTCCCGCGCATGGCCCGCTCCCGACAGTTGGGCGTCCGCTCGCGAGGCACTTCAGGACATCTGGCAGCAACTTCGCAAAACCATTGAAAACCTCGCCGCGACCCAACTGGCCATCACCAACGAGGTCTCCGAAATAAAAACCTCTCGCGTCTCGCTCTCCGCGACAGAGCGGTTCCGCCGCATCAACCGCCTGTGGAAAACCTACCTGCTTCCGATGCTCGACCTTCTCGACACCGGCAAAAAATTCCCTGCCCTCTGTGACCACATTGAACAGGAACTCGCCTTGGCGCTTTCAAAACACGCGCTCCCCGAACGCCGTGTCGCAATCCGCATCACCGACGAAATCCGGACCCTTCGTCACAGCATCCTCGACGGTTTCCGTGCCGCGCACAGCGAAATCCGCCCGCTTCACGAACGCCTTCGCCGAGAAAGCGAATGGACGCAGGGTGCCGCCCGTATCCTCCAGCACTTTACCCGCGAACGCGATTTCCCCCAACAACTCGCCGCTCGCCTTGCCATTCCCAATTTCCGCCTGCGCACAAACCTCACGGACGCCGTTCTCAAACGCTGCGCCGCGCAATGGCAGAATTACCAGCCAAACAAAATCGCGGCGATAGACTTTGGCTCCACGGCTGACATGACGCGCAAGCGTCAGGCGCATCAGGTTTTCGATCGTTGTATTAAGCTTCCCCCAAAACGCTTCCCCATACCCGACTTCGTCGCGTTCCTCGCCAAGGAATTTCCCGACGAGGATTTTTACACGCTTCTGCGAACGCTCTCGCTCGTGCTTAACGACACCCGCCGCGTTGACTCCGATTTTCATCTTCCACGCTCCGAATACAACATTGGCTGCGGCACGCTTTGCCTCGCGCGCGTCAGCGTCAATCTTCGCAAACACTCCCAACACCGCCCGCGCAACCCATGACAACCGACAACACCTCAATCCCGTCCGCGCCCGAAGCATCCCCGTCCGTCGCTCCCCTTCCCGCACTGCGGCAAATCTTTGAAGAACTCAAAAGCGGACGTCACTGGTCTTTTGGCGATCCTGTGTATTTCGAATTATTCGACCACAACTTTGCCGCATACGCGGATTGGTTTTCGCAAATCGGCATTCAACTGCATCGCGACGAGCGCGGCTTTTGCCACGCCACGCTCGACAAGGACGACGACGCGGCCTCCCAAATCTCGACCAACACAAAAACCGCCTCCAACTTGATCCTCTTCACGGCGATTTGGATAGAAGCCCTTGCCGACAGCGGGCGGAATATTCACGATGAAATTTTCAGAAAGCCGGAAGGCCACCGCCTCGAAAATCTCCCGCACCTTGCCACCGAAAGCCACCGCCGTCTCATGACCGACGCCGGCCTCGGCACAGCCGAAGAGTTAAACGGTCTCCTCAAAACCCTCCAACGCCTCGGTTTCGCAACCATCCTCCCCGACGACACGTTTCGCATCCGCCCGCCATTCCATCGCCTTCTCGACATTTGTCAGGAATACGGACGCTTCTCACCCGCGCCAGACACCGCGCAAAACGCAACCTCCTCCAGCACGCCCGCGTCCTCATCCAGCGCCCCCTCCGACACCGCAGAAAAATGAGCATCACAGCCAACACATCCCGTTCCATTGCCGGCCCCCGCAAACTCGTCTGCATCCATTCCGGCACCTGCGATTATGCGGAGTTTGAGAT
>JAITDF010000227.1 GCA_031282705.1 Opitutaceae bacterium
TTTCCAATCAGGCAAGCGGGACGCTTGCCCTACGTCCCGATCAAGCAAGCGGGATGCTCGCCCTGCTTGGCCTCCGCGCGGGCTTTTTAATGAGTTCATGTTGTTTTTTGATTTTTCAAAGCGCCCTTGTATGAATCAACGGCGGCTGTTTGCTGCATCCGCCTTTCCGCTCAGAAGCGGCCGTTCAGCCCGACCGTCACGAAGGGGCCGTTGTAAATGGTGGTGAGCCGGTGGCCGGTCACGTGATGGGCCTGGCGCTGCGGCTCGTCGAGGATGTTGTTGGCCGTCACCGCCAGGGTCGCATGGCGCCCCAGTTTGAATGACACGCCGACGTTGAACAGGCTGCGTTCCAGCACATCTATCCGCCGCTGCGGATTACTGTCGTAGGTGGCGAGATAGCGATCCATGTAGGCCCATTGCACATAGGCGTAAAAGCGGTTTAATTTGAAACTGACCCTGATGTTGGCGGTGTTGGGAATGAAGCTGGTGAGCGCCGCGGAGCCACCCGCGCCATAGTCGCCCGAAGCCTTCAGCCAGGTGTAGTTGGCCGAGAGCGAAAGCCCGCTGAAATAACTCGGCAGGAAGGTGAACTGCTGCTCCCACGCGACCTCCACGCCCCGCACCCGGCCGGTTCTGCCGTTGCCATAACGGAAAAAATCATAATCGGGATACAGTTCCTCATAATTCAACCAATCATAAAGACCCAATACCATGCCGTTCTCGTCCATGTCATCGGCCGTTATCTGCTCCGCATAGGTGAAGTTCTCCAGGTCCTTTTGAAACACCCCCAAGGTAAGCATGCCCATCGGCTTGTAATAGTGCTCAATCGACACGTCGTAGGAGGTGGCGTATTGCGGCTTGAGCGCGGGGTTGCCGAAGGTGACGCGCATGGTGTCGGAGTTGTCCGTCGCGCCCGGCATGATGCGGCTGAGCTGCGGGCGCCCCATCGCCGTGGACCAGCTGGCGCGCACGATGGTGTCGCGGGCCAGAGCGTAGCGCAGGTGCAGGGAGGGAAAATATTCGGTGTAGGAACTGGTGCCGATTATCCGGCCGTATTCCTCGGCGACGCGCCGTTGGGCGGACTCGGGCGTCACCCAGCCCTGCGCGTCCGTCACGCTCAAGTCGGGCCGGGCTCTCTCCTTCACCCATGCGCTGGTTTCAACGTCCGTCGTTTCCATGCGCACCCCGGTGATGATCCCCAGGCGCCCGATATGCGCCTGGGCCTGGACAAACGCGGCCCACGAGGTTTCCTCCGCCGACCTTATGCCCTCAATGCGCGCGTAGGCCTCGTTATAAGCGTTCACCCGCCAGAGGCGCGGGTCGTTTCTAATCGAGGACTCGGCGGCTTTTATATCAAAAACGGGAACGTCGCCCATCTCCAGCCGGGAGTCCTTGGCCGCCCAAGTCTGGAAAAGGGAAAAGTTGTCGTCATTCAGCCCCGTGACCGGGCTGGTCCCGCGCACGCCGTCCTCGCCGACATAATAAAACGTCGTGCCGTGGTTGCTCATGTCATACTTGCTGCGCGCGGCGACGCCGCCGGTGCTCAGTTTCACGGGCAGGCCCAGCAGCGTCACGGTGCGGGCGAGGTTGACATTGGCCGAGCCCAGCTCGTTCTTCGAGTCACCGTGGCTGCCCGAGGCGTTTCCATAGGTGTAGCTGTTGATGTCGTAAATGCTCTGGCCCTCGGTTTGCGTGAACTTGGGAAATTCGTCCGACTGCCGCCGGTCGATGGTCCAGCCGATGTTATATATATAGGCGTTGACATTGCTGATCATCACGCGGTCGTAATCCTCCCCGCCGCCGCCGACCTTGCGGGTGGAGCGCGAGTAGTTGATGTTATAATCAATCTCCCACGCGCCCGGGCGGTGATTGCCGGAGAAGCGCAGCGTGTCGGTCTTGTCCGAGGCGATGAACACCGTCGAGTAGGAGCGGAAATACGTGCGGTTGTTGGTCGCCGCGTTGACCTTGGTGAACTCCAGCGTGGACGAGGGCGCGATGAAGCCGGCGGTCGTCTCCGCGGCGCCGTAGATCCGGTTGCGCGCGTCGATATAGGCGTAGGTGTAAATATTGAAATGGTCGGGATTGTCGAAATTCTGGTCCTGTTTCTTCCATTCGTAATTGAGCGTGAAGCGCGAGCGGGACGAGAGCTTGTAGTCGAGGCGGACGCTGCCGACCGTGAGCTGGCGGTCCTGCATGTTGTTATAGCGGTAATAATTGGTGCTGAAGCGCGGGGTGTTGGTGCCGTCGGTGTTCAGCACGTCGAGATAATTGTAGGGCTGGACGCGCTGGGTGCCGTTTTCCAAATAGGAGAAATTCAGCACGACGCCGAGGTTGCGTTTTTTCCCGAGCACGTCGAACAGGCCGCGGTAGCCGAACGTGAGGTTGGGCGCGAAGGGCGGCGTGTCGCGGCGGGTGCTGTAGTCGAAGAAGCCCGGCCACCATTTGCCGCCCACGCGATAGGTGAACTCGTGGCCGGCGTGCTTCATAGTGAGGCCCGACTTGGTCTTGAAATTGATGCGGCCGCTGATCGAGTCGGCGGGCTGGTCGGGGCGGTTGGCCTTTGTGACCTCGATTTCATCATAGGCGCTGGCGACGATGTTGGTGAAGACCGGGCTGCGGGTCATGCCGAGGCCGGAGGCCATCTCGCCGCCGTCGGTCGTGACGGCGTTCATCTCGCCGCTCATGCCGCGGATGGTGGGGCGGTCGCTGTTGCCCTCGGTGGAGGGCAGCGAATAGATGCCGGGCATGCGGGTGAGTATCTCGGCGGGGTTGTCGTTGGCCAGCATGCCGAGCGCGTCGGTCGCGATGACGTGGGTGAGGTTGTCGGCGTTTTTCTGGCGGACCTGCGAGGCGGCGTTGCCTTCGCGCTCCTCCGCCACCACGAAGGCCTCAAGCTGGACGATGTCCCGGTCAAGCAGCTCGGCGGACAGCTCGGCGCCGCGCCCGGCGGCGATGCTGACGGGATAAGTGCGGTCGGCCAGGCCGATGTAGGAGACGCGCACGGAATAGTCGCCGGGCGGCACGCCGGTGAACACGGCCACGCCGAGTTCGTCGGTGTTTTCGACCCGGTTGGTGCCGAGAATCTCAACCCGGGCCTTTTGCAGGTATTCGTTTGTCCCCTGGTTGCTGACGCTGACGGAAAGTCTGCCGCCGGATTGCGCAAAGCCCGAAAGGCAGAGGGATAAAAATATCCCTAA
>JAITDF010000229.1 GCA_031282705.1 Opitutaceae bacterium
CCGCGCGACCCGACAAAAACGACGCTCGACCCCGCCACCGGCCCGAACAGCTATATCTACGCGGACGAGTGGTTCACGGCCACGCTCACCCTCAGTTATTCCAAACGCCTGCTGCGCAAACATTATATCACGTTCAACTTCAGGATCGACAATCTCTTCGACTACGACAAGCCGCGGTATGTCAGCACCATCATGCGCGCCCCGGACGGCAGTCTCGACACGCCCGCGCGCGTGGCCACGCCGAATGCCTATTATTATATAAATCCGATCAACTTCGTATTCACCACTACGTTCAGGTTCTAGCCGGCCTGTTTGCCAGACGCCATGCACACGGAAGCCCGAATGCCCGGAACATCGTCCCTCTATATGCTCGCCCTGCTGGCCCTGGCCCTGGCCCGCCCGTCCGTCCTTGCGCAGCAGGCCGCCCGGCACGAAAACAAAACCGGCGCGGGGGGAAACGACGACAATGACGAAATCATAGAATTGTCCCCCTTCGTTGTCCAAACCCAGCGCGACGACGGCTTTGTCGCCGCCAGTTCGCTGGCGGGCGGGCGGCTGGCCGGGGATTTGAAGGACACGCCCGCGGCCTATTCCGTCATCACGAAGGAATTTATCGAGGCGCTCAACATCACCGATGTCGAGGAGGCCAACCGATGGGCCGTAAACATGTCCACCAGCCAGGGCGATGGCTACAGCGACCTCATTTCCCGCGCCGTGAATCCCATCGTCCGCGGCGTCGCCTCGGGCGGGCAGCAGCGCAATTTTTTCCCCAGCACCTTCAAGCCCGACAGCTACAACCTGGACCGCTATGATTTCGCCCGCGGCCCCAACGCCATCCTCTACGGCACCGGCAGCCTGGGCGGCTTGGTCAACATCGTCACCAAGCAGGCGCTCCTGCGCAAAACCATCGCCGACCTCGGCCTGCAAGTCGGCTCGTGGAACCGCCGGCGCGTCACCGGCGATTTCAACCTCCCCGTCGGGCGGACTTTCGCCGCGCGCGTAAACGTCCTGCACCAGAAGCTCGACGGCTGGCGCGACAACGAATTTGACAACCGCAAGGCAATCGACGCGGCCCTCACCTGGCAGCCCGTCCGCGGCCTGCGCATCCAGGCCGAGGGCGAATGGGGGAAAATCGACCGCAACGCCATCATCACCACCATAGCCGACCAGGTGAGCGGCTGGGACGGCGTCACCACGGCGTCCGCCCCGCAGAAAATCACGATGGCGGGGGCGGCGGGCAAGGGCGTGCGCCGCTTCAGTTATCCGCTGAGCATCGCCAACCTCGACCCCGCCGGCGGCCTCGTCAACTACGGCGGCTTCTACAGCACAATCGGCGGCGGGCAGGCCGCCGGCGTGCCCGTCGGCGGGAAGCCCGCCCCTTACACCGTCAATCTTAACATCGCCGGCAGCCCCATACTCAACGCCGTCAACGTCCTCTCGAACGAGGAGCGCTTTGCCTGCATCTATAATTCGCCCATCGTGCCGCAGGCCACCAAGGACTTTTTCCGCAATTTCGATTCCACCTTCTCCACCGCGCTGGACGACCCCAATTATCTTTACGACTACAGGCTGTTTTCGGTGTCCGCGAATTACCAGGCGCGCGGCAGGTTTTTCGCGGAAATAGCGGGCAACTATGTAAAGGAGGACTGGGAATCCATGCTCACCGCCCGGTCGGCCATGCCCCAGGTCTATATCGACCTCACCGAGACGCTGCCCGACGGCTCCGGCAACCCCGGCTTCCTGCAACCCTACGGGCAGGAGGCGCACCTCGTCGCCCCGCTCGGAAAGGAAACCTGCAACGTGCGCGCCGCCGCCGCTTATATCTTCGACCACGAAAAACTCGGCACCCTCACCGCCAGCGTCATGGCCGGCTGGCAATACTGGCGGCAGGAGCAGCGCCAGTATTCCTACGGGCTCAAGGGCATGACCGGGGACCCGCGCACCTGGACGCGCCCCTTCGGCGTGGACGGCGCGGGAAACATCACCTTCGACAACACCTCCATCGATCCGCGCATCTTTTACAGATATTACTGGACCATCAACACCCCCGGCAACCGGCCCCGCCGGGACCTGCCGGAAGGCGTTTACACCGTCACCGACGCCAGTGGCAACGAATACTCGGGCGTGCCCGCGATGCTCATCGACATGCGCACCCCCTCCAATCAATCCCGCCAGAAAACCAGCCAGACCTATTTTCAGGGCGCCATGAACTGGAAAATGCTCCAGGGCCGCCTTATCTGTCTCGGCGCCGTCCGTCACGACATTTATACATCCAGGGTCTGGACGCCGCCGGCCGACATTTATGATCCCGCTTACGGCCCCGGCTGGGACGGCCTCACGGTGCCCTTCCGGCCCCTGGGGCCGGACAACTATGGCGACTTGAGCGAAGAAGAACAGGCCCTGTGGTCATCCCCCGCCGTGGACGCCGTCGTCACGACCTTCTCCTCGGGCGCGATTTTCCACGCCCGGAACTGGCTCAGCCCCTATGTGAATTACGCGCAAACCTTCAGCCCCGCCGGCAACGCCCGCGACATACGCGGCGGCGCCCTCGGCCCCTCGCAGGCCCAGGGCTGGGATTTCGGCGTGCGCCTGACCCTGCTCGACAGGCGCGTCTCCGCCGCCATCAATTACTATTTTGGCAAGGAGGTGAACAGCCCCGTCGGCGCCGGAACCATCGGCGGATATATCAACACCATTGTGAACACGGGCGTGAATGGCGAGATGGGTGTCAACGCCCGCGGGCTGCTCCCCGTGCAGGTCGGCCATTACGACAGCCGGACCCGCCGGACCGAGGGCATGGAGGTGGATGTCACCGCAAACCTCACCACGCAATGGCGGCTCTCGTTCAACATCGCCGCGCCCCAGGCATTCCAGACGGGCGCTTACAAGGACACGCGCGCCTTCATCGAACGCGAGGAATACCGCATGATGAACATCCTCCGCGACACCGGCATGGTCGCCTTCGTCGAGGGCAAAAGAGCCTATGCCACGACCACGGCGGCGCCCTACTACCTGATCTCGCGCTCCATCCCCCAGTGGAACAGCCTCATCGGCTTCGCCAGCGGGGACGACGACGAGTTTGACCAGAAAATCACCCGCCGGGTCAGCCTGATCGCCAACCTCTTCACCGTTTATACCTTTAACAAAGGCTGGCTCCGCGGCCTCAGAATCGGCGGAGGCGTCAACTATCGCGGCAAGGAAATCGTCAACACGGGCAATGCCTATGCGGACGACTGGTTCCTTGCCACGCTCACCCTCGGTTATGCGAAACGCCTGTTGCGCAAACATTATATAACGTTCAACCTCAGGATCGACAACCTTTTCGATTATGACAAGCCGCGGTATGTCAACACCATCTCCCGCGCCCCGGACGGCAGGCTCGACACGTCCGCGCGCGTGGCGACGCCGAATGCCTATTATTATGTCCCGCCCCGCAGCCTCGTGCTTGCCACCGGCTTCAAATTCTAACCACCCGCCCGCGCTGAAAAAAACATGAATGCCATCTCAATCGTCGTTGTAGTCATCTGTCTGGGGATCAGCCTCGGCGTGGGGGCGTTTTTCTCCCGCCGTCAAACCGGCACCGGCGCCTATTTTCTGGCCGACGGCAGGATGTCGGGCTGGCCAATCGGCTTCTCCATCACGGCGAACATGATCAGCGCCATGACCTTTTTGTCCAATCCGGGATACAGTTTCCAGCAGGACTTCCGCTGGGTGCTGCCCGGCTTCTGTTTTATATTCATGGCGGTTTTTTCGATGTTTTTCATCGCGCCCTATTTTCGCAAGGTCTCGCTCCCCAGCGGCTACCAGTATCTTGAGCAGCGGTTCGGCACTTGGGCGCGCGCCTATGCCGCGATCGGCTACCTTTTGTTTCAATTCCTCCGCCTCGCCATCATCCTTTACGCCACCAGCATCGCGCTGGAAATCTTTCTCGGCGTGCCCGCCTGCTGGATCATATTCGTCATGGGCGTCGTGGTCACAATCTATACAATGATGGGGGGCTTCGAGGCCGTTGTGTGGACCGAGGTGTTTCAGGTCGTGATCCTCGCCGTCGGCGCCATTGTCCTGGTCCCCGCCGTTTTGCATTTCATACCGGGCGGCATCTCAACCGTGTTCGACATGGCGGTTCCGGCGGGCAAGATGTCGCTGGGCAGCATGTCGTTCACCTTCGCCGAAAAAACAATCTGGGTGATGATGCTCTCCTCGCTCATGGTCAACGCCTCGGATTATACGACAAGGCAGGATTTCATACAACGCTACCGCGCGCCGCGCAGCCTCGGCCACACCCGGCTGGCGCTTGCCATCGGCACCTTCACCGTCGTCCCCATCTGGATTTATTTCAACTTTCTGGGCACGTCGCTGTGGACGCTCTACCAGGTGCAGCCGGACCCGGTCGTGGATGCGTTCAGGAGCGTCGCTCCTGAAAAAATCGTGCCTTACTTCATGAACACCCGCCTGCCACCGGCCCTGGGCGGGCTCGTCCTCGGCGGCATTCTCATGGCCTCCCTCAGCACGCTCGCCCCCCTGCTGAACGCCAGCGCCGTCACGCTCGTGTCCGACATTTATCAGCGCTTCATGGTCAAAGGCCGGGGCGACCTGCATTATCTCAAGGCCGGCCGGGTCACCACCGCGTGCATCGGCGTGCTCACGATCGGGCTCGCGTTATACATAGCGGCGGCTCGCACCCAGACGTTGCAGGACCTGCACTACACGGCCTCGGTCGTGATGTCGGCGGGGCTGTTCGGGTTGTTCATGCTCGGCTTCTTCAGCAAACGCACCGGCGGCAAGCCCGCCATCATCGCCACCTCCGTCACACTGGCGGTCACGATTGTCTGGCTCGCCCTGCGCTCCGCACCGGCGGCCGCCCGCTGGCCGGCGCTGGCGGCCCGCGTGCCCGACTACTTCTGGATTCCCGTTTTCACCAACCTGCTGCTGCCGGCCGTCGCGCTGCTGGTCGCGCGCGCCTTGCGGGGCAGGGCGCCGCCGGCCGCCCCATGACGGACCGCCGGCGCGTTTTCCCATTTCCCAAACACAGACATGAAAACACCAGACATGGAAAAAACAGACATGAAAAAAAGAAAGTTCCATATTCGCTGCGACATGGAGGGCGTGGCCGGCGTGACCGGCATGCCGCAGGTCACGCCGGGCGACCCGGAGTATCCTCAGGCGCGCGAGTGGTTCATGCGGGAGCTTCTCGCATTGGTGGAGGGGCTGCTGGAGGGCGGATCGGACGATGTGTCCATTTTCGACGAACACTGGTTCGGGCGCAACATTGACATCGCGCGCCTGCCAAAGGGCGTGCGCGCCTGCTGCGGCAAGCCCCCGTATCGCCCCGATTGGGCGGGCGGGCTAGACGCCTCCTGCGACGGCCTGATTCTGCAAGGGTTTCACTCGATGGAGGGGGCCGGGCATCTGCTCAGCCACACCTACGAGCCCGATTTCAAGGCGATTCATATAAACGGAAAACCGGTCGGGGAAATCGGCATGGAAACGGCGGTCGCCGGCGACTTCGGCGTGCCGCTCGTCATGGTGGCCGCCGACTCGGCGGGGAACGCCGAGGCGCGCGCCCTGGCGCCGGGTGTCGTCACGGTGGACACAAAAATCTCCCGCTCGCCCTTCGGAGCGGAATGCTTCGCGCTGCGGGATGTGCTGGCCAACATCCGCGCCGCCGCCGCCGCGGTCGCCCGCGCCCTGCCCCCGACGGCGCCGTGGAAACTCAATCCCGCGGAGCTGGTGTGCGCGTTCAAACCGGGCGCCTATCTCGACGGGCTTCGCCAGCTGTTCCCGGCGCTCTTTGTCGCGGAGGACTCGATCCGCATCAACGCGCCCACGGCCACCGCCGCGTGGGCGGAATACTGGCAGGCCAAGCTCAAGGTGCAGGCAACACTATAATTCCAAAAAAGATACATTTATGTTCAACGGTTCCGAATTGCGCCTGCGCAAGGCGCTTGACAGCAAGACTCCGATTATCGGGTCCTGGATACAAACCTCCTCCCCGACCTGCGCCGAGATACTGGCGAACGCCGGTTTTGCGTGGCTTGGCATAGATTGCGAGCACACCTCGGCCGGCGTCCAGGGGGTCGAAAATATCGCGCGGGCCATCCACGGACGCAACACCGCCCTGCTTGTGCGTGTAAGCAGGGCCGACATCATCGAAATCCGCCAGTGCCTTGATGTGGGGGCGGCGGGCGTGATCGTTCCCATGGTGGAGACCGCCGCGCAGGCCCGCACCGCCGTGGCCGCCGCCAAATACCCGCCGGACGGCGTGCGCGGCTACTGCTTCGGGCGCATGAACGACTGGGGGGCGTGTTTTGATGAATACGCCGCGACGGCCAACAAAAGCGTGGTCGTCATCGCAATGATAGAAACCAAGGCGGGCGTGGACAACATCGATGAGATACTCGCGGTCGGGGGAATCGACGGCATCTTCATCGGCCCGTATGACATGAGCGGCTCCTACGGGGTGCCGGGGCAGACCCAGCATCCGCATCTGAAAAAAGCCTACCAATCCCTGGTCGAGGCCTGCCGCCGCCACGGCAAGGTCGCCGGACAGCATATCGTCAAATCGACGCCGGGGAAATTAAACGAGGCCGTGGCGCTCGGCTATACTTTCATCTGCCTGGACGCGGACATCATTTTGATGCACCAGTCGGCCCGGGCCGTCATGGAAACCGCAAAAGAAACGTTCAACATCAAATGAAAGAACCGCTCCAAAATTACGCCCGCATCGGGGTTGTCCATCACATGCTGTATTCGCGCTGCATGTCCGATCCGGATTATCATGTCTCCACGCTGGAGGCGTTCCTCAAGCGCGATGACATCGAGACGTTCGATTTCTGTCTGCCCTACGGACGGGAGCGGCAGCTGAGGCTGATCCCCGCGATACGGAGAAGCGGCAAGGCGAACATCGTTTACGCCACCCACCTGGTGCCATTGAGAAAAATCTCCTTCGCGTCGGATTCCTATTTCGAGCAGGCGCAAGTGCGCATGATCATCGCCGACATGGTGGAGCAGGCCGGCACGTGCGGCTGCTCCGGTTTCATCTTCGCATCGGGCGGCCCGGCCTTCGCCAGGGGCTCGCAGGCCAACCACGACGCGTTTTATGATTTCTGCTGCTGGCCGTGCGGGGCTTTGGCAAAATACAATATCGACGCGCTGCTGGAGCCGTTTGACTACGATTTCGACAAGGCGTATTTATACGGTCCGCTGGACAAAAACATCGAGCTGGTGGAGCGCGTCGCCCGCGTCCACCCCAACATCGGCATCGAGCTCGACATCGCGCACCTCCCGCTCATGCGCGAGGAGCTTGCCGGTTCCATCCGCCGCTGCGGGAGATGGCTCAAGCGCGTGCATTTTGGCAACTGCGTCATGAAAAACACAGCCGACCCGTTTTACGGCGACCGCCACCCGCCCGTCGGCTACCCCGGCGGCGAGATTGACACGCCGCAACTGGCCGTGGCGTTGCGGACGCTTTTGGAAACCGGCTTCCTGTCCGCGGAAAAACGCGGCGACGTGGTATTGGAGCTCAACCCGTTCCCCGGAAAAACAGAGGACGAATCCGTGCGCGACAACCTGGAGCGGGTCATGCGGGCGTGGGCGCGGGTTTGACCCGCCGCAAGAGGTCATGTTTGCTCAGCCATAATTTCAACACAAAGGTCATGCAATGAAACCACCATCATTACCCGCGCGCATTCTTCTCCTCTCCCTTTCCGGCATGCTGCCGGCGGCGGCGGCCGATTTCATCTGGAAATCGTCCGAGCGCGGCCAATGGACTGACGCGGCCCGCTGGAATCCCTCGGACAAGGGTTTTCCAAAAAGCGAGGACGACAATGTCACCGGCAACTCCGGGGCCGGTGAGGTTTTCTTGATGAAGCCCGTCACCATCCGGAATTTCACGACCGGCGCCCCGTGGTCCCTGGCAATCCACAAGGGTTGCGTCCTGGGGATCAACGGCACGCTGACGCTGGACTATCCCGAGCCCCGGCAGGGGTTCGTCATCCGGGGAAACGAGGGTGCCGTGTCAATCGCCCGGATTGATATAAAAAACGGCTCCCTGAGCTTTGGCACGGGCACCACGCACGGCGTCGCCAGGCTTTCCATCGGGGCCATAAACCTCTCCGGCGGCACGATCCTGTTCGGGGTGCTCACTGATTATGAACTCGGCCTTGTGACGTTCCTGGGCGGCGCATCCAAGACGATCAATCTCGCACGCTATCAGGGCGGCCCGCTTGCCAATACCGTCACGGTCAAAGGACTTGTCAGCGCGCCGAAAGCCTCGAACATTCGCATAATCGGCGGTTCGCGCGACGACAGAAACAAAAACATCCACACGATGACACTCTTGATAAACACGACGTCGGATTGCGCCACCAACGCCGTTCTTTTTGACAATGTGGATGGCTGTGACGCGACGCTGGCGCTCATCAAGAGCGGACAAGGCGCGCAAACCCTGGGCGGCGCCAGCACCTACTCGGGCGGCACCATTGTCCGCGAAGGCAGGCTGCTGCTCGCAAACACCGCCGGCAGCGCCACGGGGAGCGGTGATGTCACGGTCGAAAACGGCGCGCTGGGCGGCGCGGGTTCGATTGCGCTGCCGGATAAAAAGACCGTCACGATAAAAAACGGCGCCACCCTCGCGCCGGGTTCCGCCAAGGCGGGCTCGCAACTTTCCATCCGCGGCGATCTGAAAATGGAATCCGGCTCCGTGCTTGAGCTGTCCCTTGGCAAGGGCGGAAACAAGGGCGCGCTAAGGCGCGCGGGCGGGGACTGGACGTTCGCCCGGCAACAAACCGTCGTGCTTGCCGCGCTTGATGGCGAAATCTCCCCCGGCATATACAAGGATGTCATAGCCGGACTGGCTGAAGACCCGGGCGTCAGGGACTGGAAGCTCAAGGATGACGCCCATGCCGCGATCTTCACGTATGCCAGGGGGGCGGTCGGTGTCGAAATCAAGGCGCGATAATTCCATGCCCTCACTGTTGCTGCACAATGGTTGGAGTTTCCGGCAGGCCGGCGCCAAGGACTGGTCCCCGGCGGTCGTGCCCGGGTGCGTTCACATGGATTTGCAAAGAACCGGGAAAATCCCGGACCCGTTTTTTGGGCGCAACGAGCACCGGTTGCAGTGGATCGAAATGCGGGACTGGGAATACCGCCTTGTGTTTGACGTGCCGCAATCCGCGCTGTCCGAGGCGCATCAGGAATTGGTTTTCGACGGTCTCGATACGCTGGCTGTCGTGACCTTGAACGGCAAAAAAATTCTGGAATCAGACAACATGTTTGTCGGGCATCGCGTTTCCGTGGGAGAAATAATCAAGCCGCGCGGCAACGAATTGCGCGTGCGGTTTCTCAGCGCGGGCCGTTTCGTGCGCGAACACCGCAAGGAACACGTCACGCCCCGCGAGTTCAACGACACCGTCGGCGGCTGCTCCAAGCTCCGCAAACAACAATGCCAGTTCGGCTGGGACTGGGCGCCGCGCCTTGTCACATGCGGCATATGGCGTTCCGTGCGCCTCGAATCATGGAGCGTGGCGCGCATCACGGATGTGCGCATCACGCAGCGCCACGACCAGGGGCGCGTTTCCCTTGCCATCGCCCCCCGGTTTGACGGCGCCCGCGGCGCGCGCTGGAGCGCAACCGTGTCGCTGCGCGGGAAAAAAATCGCGGAAGGCGCGGACTGTGTGGAAATCCCGTCGCCGGAATTGTGGTGGCCCGCCGGCCAGGGCGGGCAGCCGCTCTACGACATAACCATCAATGCCGCTGCCGGGGAAACCGCGCTACCGGCCTGGCGCACGCGCATCGGTCTGCGCGAAGTGCGTCTCGACCAGTCGCCGCGAAGCGACGGCGGAACCCACTTCCGGTTTATTATAAATGGCCGCCCGCTGTTCGCGAAAGGCGCCAACTGGGTTCCCGTGCACTCTTTCCCCGTCGAGGGCGCGCACGATCATCTGTATAAAAAACTCCTCGCCGGCGCGGCCGCGGCCAACATGAACATGCTCCGCCTCTGGGGCGGCGGCATCTACGAGCACGATGTTTTTTATGACTTGTGCGACGAACTCGGCCTGCTCGTGTGGCACGATTTCATGTTCGCGTGCAATCTCTGCCCCGGGGACAAACCGTTCCTGGACTCGGTGCGCGCCGAGGCAGCCTGGCAGTTGCGGCGGCTGCGCAACCGCGCCTGCGTCGCCCTGTGGTGCGGCAACAACGAGATTTACCAGCTGAACCCGCAGGTGCACGACGGCGCGAAGGGATTGCATGCGCGCAATTATAAAAAACTGTTCCACGAGCTGCTTCCGTCCGCCGTCGCGAAACACGACCCCGGACGCTGTTACTGGCCGAGCTCGCCCTTCCCGATTGAGGTCTCGCGCAAGGACAACACGGACGTTGCGCAGAAAACAGGCGACGTCCATTTCTGGAAAGTATATATAGCAAGGCATCCGGTTGAAATGTATGAAACGCTGGACGTGCCGTTCTGCTCGGAGTTCGGAATGCAGGCGTTCCCGTCGCCCGGGGTTGCGTCCGGTTTCTGCAAGGCGGAGGATCTCAATGTCTGTTCCGGCGATTTTGACAATCACCAGCACTTTCGCTCCGGGCGGCTGACCGTGATGGAATATATTTTGCGGCAATATAAAATGCCGTCGGATTATCGCGGCATCGCCTACCTGTCGCAAATCCACCAGGCGCAGGCCATCAAGACGGCGGTCGAGCATTTCCGGCGCTCGCAGCCCGTGACGATGGGCTCCCTTTACTGGCAGCTGAACGACTGCTGGCCCTGCACCTCGTTCAGCAGCATCGAGCACGGCGGCCAATGGAAGGCGCTCCACTACGCCGCCCGCCGCTTCTACGCGCCCCTCCTCGCAAGCATCAAACTTGAGGGCGCCGAAACCATCGCCCTCGACAATCGCCCCGTCAGCACCCGCGGCGCCGCCCAGTTCCACGCCGTCTGCGACCGCCCCGGCGGCTTTGAGGGGAAACTCGCATGGCGCCTGCTGACGATGGACGGGCAGACGCTTGAAACCGGAAGCCGCCCGGTCAGCCTGGCGTCGCTTGAAGCCAGATGCGTCGCGCGCCGTGACTTCACGGCGCGCCTGCGCGCGGCGGGCATGGAAAACTGCGTGCTCCACGTCGCGCTCACGGACAAGGATGATGTGGTCCAATCCGAAAACACCGCGCTGTTCACGGCGCCGCGATTGCTCCGGCTCCCGCGGGTGCCCATACAAATTGGCATTAAACGCGACGGGACCGTCTCGCTTCGCTCCCCGGTTTACCAGCACCGGGCGTGTCTTTGGCATGAAGGCGGGCCGGCGGTGCGTTTCGAGGAGAATTTCTTTGATTTGCTTCCCGGCGAGGAGCGCGCCGTCCGGGTTTGCGCGCCGGCGGGCGTCAAAATGAGGGAATTGAAAAAAACACTTCGCGTCTTTTCCCTGGCGCATGTCGCGTCCGGATGAATTTATAAAGACCATTTGCAAAGCATGAAAACACCGAACCGCACCCGCCTGCCCCTCCTTTTTATAATTTGCGCGCTGAGCGCCACCGCCGCCGGCAAGGCGCCGTTCCGCGTGCTTTACAACAATGACACGACCAATCTGGAAAGCTGCGTGGCGCCGTTTCATCCGAAGAACGCCCCCTTCACGGTTGACGTGCTGAAGGGCTCCATCGACGAAGCCGTGAAGGCGGGCGCGGATTGCTATATGTTTTCGCCCGGCCTGATTTGGGTGCCGTTGTGGAAAAGCGAAATCTATCCCCCGGCGGAGCACATGCGGTGGTGGCGCGACACGTTCAAACGACCGATGAGCACCATCGGCGAATTTGTCCTGAATGGAGGCGACCTCGTAAAGGAATACGTCGATTACTGCAAGGCGGGCAAGATAACCGCATTCATCTCATTCCGCGTAAATGATTATCATCATGTCGAGAACCTCGACGCCGCGCCCGGCGCGCGCATGCATCCCGGATCGTGTCTCGCCGTGGATCGTTTCCGCCGGGAGCATCCCGGGCTGCGGCTCGCCGCGGCGGGCTTCACGCCGCCGGCCGGCTCGAACATTCCGCCCGCGCGCGATGCCAATGTGATGAACTGGGGGCGGAAGGAAGTGCGTGATCGCCTGCTCGGCTTCATCCGCGAACTCTGCGAAGGCTACGACATCGACGGACTGGAATTGGATTTCCTGCGGCACTTCCGGCTTTTCCCTGACGACACTTCCGGCGAAAGGCGCGTGAAAACCGTCACCGAGTTCACACGCGAGGTGAGAAGAATACTCGACCGTACGGCCCGCGGAGGGAAACGCCGCTGGCTGTGCGCGCGCGTGCCGGCCTTTTTTGAGGCGCAGGCGGCGCTGGGCGTCGATTTGCCAAGGATGACCGCCGCCGGCCTGGATATGATAAATCTTTCGTCGAATTATTATACCGTGCAAAACGATCTCGAAATGGCGCGGGTGCGCAGGATGAACCCCGGCGCGGCGGTTTACCTGGAGATGACACACGTCACCTACGTGGGGCCGGACCCCCGCCGCGGCTTCGGCGACAGCAATTTTTACCGCCGCACGACCGACGAGCAGTTTTATACAACGGCGCACCTGGCCTATGCCTCCGGGCTGGACGGCGTCAGCCTGTTTAATTTTGCCTATTACCGGGAATACGGCGGCAAGCCCGAGCGCGGTCCGTTCAACGAACCGCCGCTCCATGTTATAAACAAACTGAAGGACCGCGCCTTCATGGCATCCGCGCCGCAGTATTATTTTCTGAGCGACCGCTGGCGCTCGCCATACGGCAACCGCACCCAGCTTGTCCTGAATATGTCGCGCGGACGGAAAATGGGATTCGACATGATAATGGCCCCGCCCGTGCAAGGCTGGAGAACGGATGCGAAGCTGCGCGTGCAGTCGATGGAGGCGATGAGTGATGTCACG
>JAITDF010000253.1 GCA_031282705.1 Opitutaceae bacterium
GAAAAACCACGGAGGAAAGCGTATCGTGCGGGCGCGGTGCGGGCGGACAAAGGCGGAGCCGTGCCCGCAAACCGCGAAAAAAGCCAAAAACAGCCGCTCTGCGGGCGCACTGCGCCGGCCGGCGTGCGCCCCGGGCCGGATCCGGCGTTTTGAATCGCCGGCGCAGCGATTTTCGTCGGCCCCGCCGCCTTTTTGGCCACTCCCGTTTTTTGGTGTGAAATATGCGGGCTAAACTTCCACCGTCCGCGGCGCGGGCGGTGGCGCGGGCGGTTTGGTCTCCGCCACGAAACGTTCCAGCTCTTCCACCGCGCGCGCCGGGCCGTTTTCCGATGCGAGCACGGCGCGCGCCCGCGCGGCGGCGGCGGCGAAACCCGGCGCGGCGTCCAGCCGGGCGAGCGCGGCGGCCAGTTGCTCCGGCCAGTGTTTTTTCGCGATGCGGAGGCCGCAGCCCAGCCGCGCCACCTCGCGGCCGAAGAAAAACTGGTCGCCGATGTGCGGCGCCACGAGTTGGGGCGCGCCGGCGTGGAGCGCGCTCGCCGTCGTGCCCGCGCCGCCGTGGTGGATGACCGCCGAGGCGTGCCGGAAAAGCTGGTCGTGCGAGACGCGGCCGACGACCTTGATTTCGCCGCGCCCCGCCGGCGCCTCGAACCCCGCCCAGCCGCGCTGCACCACGAGTTTTTTGCCGCGCGGCCACGCCGCCGCCAGCCGCCGCATCCACGCCGCCGCGTCGGGATACACCATGCTGCCAAACGTGAGCACGGGCGCCTTTTCCCCGCCGGTGAACGCCCGCAGCTCCGCCTCCAGCCGCGCGTCCTCCGGCGCCTGCCAGCGGCAGTAGCCGGTGAAGCGGAAGCGCGGGTCGATGGCGGCCCGCGGGCGCATCAGTTTTTCGGACACGGCCACGATCACGCGCGCCGCCGGCGCGGAGAAAAAACCGCGCACCGGCGGCAGCCCCGCCGCGCGCAGCGGGCGGCGGACGGCGCGGTTGATCACGCGGTCAACGATGCGGTTCGCCGCGCGCCACAGAAACGCGTTCCACGCGCGCCGCGCCGCGCCCGGCAGCCAGCGCGGCGACACGATGTTCTCCGGCGGATAGTCCGGCGACGGCACCGTCTGGTGCGCGAACGAGAGCGTGGCAAACGGCACGCCCCGCCGGTCCGCCAGGCCCTTGTTCATGGGAAACAGATACGACGACACGAGCAGATCCGCGCCCTCCAGCACGCGCCCGGTGCGCGCGATCAACTCCGGCATCAGCGGCAGCGCGCACCGGAACACCTCGCGCAATTGCGCTATGGGCGAGTGCAGTTTTTGCAGCCGCCCCATCCACGACTGGAGGGCGATCTCGTGGTCATCCGAACAAAGCGGATAAAACGCCACGCCGGCGCGCCCGATTTCCTCGCGATAAACGGGCAGCGTCGCGAACACCGTGTCGTGCCCCGCGTCGCGCAGCGCCACCGCGAGCGCGATCACGGGATAGATGTCCCCGGTGGAGCCGTGCGATGTGACGATGACGCGCATGTGTTTTTCCGCGACATCGTGCGCCGCCCCCGCGCCATGCCAACCGCTAAAAGCAGTCCACGCGGGGTGCGATTCAAGGTGCCGCCCGTTCCGCGGCAGTTTCGCCGTTCATACCTCCGGGTGCAACAGGAAGCGATGTCACCGCCGGAGTCTTTCTCTTTCTTCTTTCCTCTTTACTGATGTTACGCGGCGGCGCCCGTGCCCTTGGAAGGACGGCACGGAGGCGCGCCGCTCCACGGCCTGGTGGCGCGCCCGCCGGCGGCTTTCACTTGCGCCGGCGGGCGCCGGCGCGCTCACTCGACGGCTGCATGATGAGCCCACGGACACGCAAAAACATCCTCGTCGCCGCCTTGGTGCTGATTGCCATCGCGCTTTGCCTCGTGTTTCCGCGCATGCGCATGTTTTCCCGGATATTCATGCGCGAGTTTCGTTTTCTCTGGTGGCTCCTGCTTCTTGCCGGCGTCGCGATTTATTTCGCGGTGATCCGCGGCCGCCGGGGCAAACCGTGAAGCCGCCGCCCGCCGCCGACCCCCGCGCGCCCTCACGCCTCCTTGTCCTTGTTGCGCGGATGAAACCGGGCATGCCGGGCGATGAGCCGTTTTTCCTCCACTGTCGTGTAGATTTGCGTCGTCGCCAGGTTCGCGTGCCCGAGCATTTCCTGGATCGCCCGCAAATCCGCGCCGCCGCCGAGCAGGTGCGTGGCAAAGGAGTGGCGCAGCAGATGCGGCTTCACGTTTTTTTCGATGCCGGCGCGCCGCGCGTATTTTTTGACCAGCACCCAGAGCGTTTTCCGCGACAGCGCCCTGCCGTCGCCGCGCGGCCCGCCGCTCAGGAACAGCTCGCTGCCCGTCCGCCCGCTTTTCTCAAAATGCGGGCGCCCCGCCTCCAGGTAAATTTTCAGCGCGTCGAGCGCGCGGCGGCCCACCGGCACGATCCGCTCCTTCGCGCCCTTGCCAAACACGCGCAAGAACCCGTGCCGCAAATCCACCTGCTGGAGTTCGAGCCCGGCCAGCTCCGACACGCGCAGCCCGCTCGCATAAAACAGCTCCAGAATCGCCCGGTCGCGCAAGGCCTGCGCGCCGCCGCCGCCGCCCGCCGCCTCGATGATCCCCGCCGTCTCCGCCTCGGTGAGCGTGCCGGGGATTTTGCGCGACAGTTTCGGCGCCGACAGCAGCGCCGTGAAATCGTCCGCGCGGAGCTGTTCGCGCACGAGGTGTTTCGCGAGGCCGCGCAGCGCCGCGAGTTTCCGCGCCATGCTCGCGCCGGAGTAGTTTTCATCCGCGAGCGAATGCAGCCAGGCCGCCACTTCGCCGCCCTGCGCCGTGCGCCAGTCGCGCGCGCCGCGCGCCGCGAGAAACCGGGCGCAGGCATCGAGGTCGTCCTGGTAGGCGGCCTGGGTGTGCGGGGAGTGGCCGCGTTCGAGCTGGAGGAATTGGATGAACCCGTCGATGTCGCCCGCGAACGCGGCGGGCGCGCGGCTGTCCGTCAGTTTTGCCTGGTCTTTTTTTGGGCGGGCCATGATGCGAAAAAAAAGCGCGGCGCGGGCGCGCCGTCCGCACATCGGGCCAAACCCTTCGCGCCGGCCGGCGGCGGGCCGGCATCAAAAACGCGGACGGCGCCAAAACCGCCCCGCCGCGAACCGCCGCCCCGCGCCGCCTCAATACCGGCGCCGCTGCGCCGGGCGCGACACCGGGCGCTCATCGCGCACGCGGTAGGTGATTCGCGCCTTTTCAAGATCGTAGGGGCTCATCTCCATCTTCACGCGGTCGCCGGCGGCGATCTTGATGAAGTTTTTTCTGAGCTTGCCCGAGATATGCGCGAGCACCGTGTGCCCGCCCGCTATCTCGACCTTGAACATTGTGCCCGGAAGGACGGACACAATCTTGCCTTCGACTTCAATGGATTTTCCGTCAGACATACGAAGCGAGGCGCCGGATGGCCTCAATGGTTTGGTTCATGCTTGGATTGGTGGTGGGAAAGGGAAAACGTCCGCGGTGAAAATCGCCGCGAAAAGAGACGGGATGCTGCCCGGGCGCGGACGCGAGTCAAGGTTTTCCTCCGGGGTCCGCGGAAGGCTTTTTGGCGGCCCCACACACACAGACGTGTTGACAAGCGGCGGGGCACTCATTCTAGTCCGGCCCTTTTCCTTCCAAATGAGCACCACGACCGAACAGCCACCGCAACCCGAGCAAAGGCAGCAAAGCCTCACGCCGGAGAATTTCCCCTTCATGGTTCCGCACTTGATGAGCCGCTTCGTGACCGACACGGGCAAGATCCTGCCGCGCAAATACACGCACCTCACCGCGAAACAGCAGCGCGCCATCACGCGCACCATCAAACACTCGCGCAACCTCCTGCTGGCACAGTAACACTCGCTTCGCTCGCAAATCCCAAAAGACAGTGGCGCTCCGCACGGGACGCCCGCGGGAGTTCGGGGTTTGGGATTTTGATTTTGGGATTTTGGCTCCGGGTTTGAGATTCGGGATTCCACCCCTCCTCCCTCCTCCCTCCCCCTCGAAATTTTTTGGGGTTTGGGATTTGTGAGCGCAGCGAGCCCGTTTTGTTGAGCAACCCGCCACCCGCCGAATCGTCCATGCCCGCCTCCACGCCGAAACCCCGGTTGCGCGCGCGCGTCTTTCGCGGCACGCCGGCCAACATCGCCCGCCTCGCCCGGGCGCTGCGGCGCGACGAACTCGTGGCGGTGCCCACGGAGACGGTTTACGGCCTTGCCGGCAACGCGCTTTCGCCGCGCGCCTGCGAGGCGATTTTCCTGGCCAAGGGCCGCCCCGCCGGCGACCCGCTCATCGTGCACATACACCGCCTCGCGCAACTCGACGCCCTCGCGTGGCGCAACCCCGCCGTCGGCCCGCTCGCCCGCGCCTTCTGGCCGGGGCCGCTCACGCTGGTGCTGCCGAAAAAGCCCGTCGTGCCCGGCATCGTCACCTCGGGCCTGCCGAGCGTGGCCGTCCGCATGCCGGCGCACCGGGTCTTCCGCGCGCTGCTCAAGGCATGCGGGCTGCCGCTTGCCGCGCCGAGCGCGAACCCGTTTGGCTACGTCAGCCCCACGCTGCCCGCGCATGTGCTCGACGGGCTCGGGACAAAGATACGCCACATCCTCGACGGCGGGCCGGCGGCGATCGGGCTCGAATCCACCATCCTCGACCTCCGCGACCCGCGCCGCCCGGCGATCCTGCGCCCCGGCGCGGTTTCCGCCGCCGCCATCGCGCGCGTGCTCGGCGTGCGCGTGGCGTCCGCGCGCCTGCCCGCGCAAGAAAATGCGCCCGCCGCACCCGCACCCGCCGCCGCCACGCTCACCGCGCCCGCCGCCGCGCCTGGCACTCTGCCCCCCCCCCTTTTTTTTCCTCCCATCTCTCCCATACCTCCCATTTCTCCCATCCCCCCCGCCGCGCTCGCGCCCGGCATGTTGACGAGACACTACAGCCCGCGGCTCCCCCTCACCCTGCACAAACGCCTGACCCTGGCGCGGGCGCGGGTGCTGCCGCGCGACGAGGCCGCCCTGCTGCTCCGCCGCCCGCGCCGCGCCGCGCCCGGCAACGTCTTCTGGCTCTCCGAGACCGGCGCGCTCGATGAGGCCGCGCGCAACCTTTTCGCAAAATTGCGCGCGCTCGACGTCCCCTCGCCGGAGCGCAAACGCCTGCACGTCGCGCTCGCCCCCGGACATTCCGCCCTGGCCCTCGCCATCAACGACCGCCTGACGCGGGCCGCTGCGAAACGCTGAGCCGCGGGGGAAGGGCTTTCTTGTCGTTCGTTTTTCGTCTGTCGTCGTTCGTCAAGAGGGGGAAGGGGATGGGAGAAAGGGGAGGGATGGGAGAGAAAGAGAACGACGACAGACGAACGACGACAGACGAAAGACAGACGACAGACGAGCGACAAACGGCGAACGAGAGAGAAAAAAAACGCTTCCGTCCGGCGGCCCGGCGATGCTTGAAAAACGCCCGGCCAGCCATTCAAAACCGCGCGGGGAAACCGCTTTCAGCCCCGCGGGTTCAGCGCGGCGATGACCTGCGGGTGCAGCGCCGGGCCGGCCGCGACGATGGAGCCGGCGTTGACCGGATCGCGCCCCTGCCAGTCGGTGATGACGCCGCCCGCCCCCCGCACGATGGGGACAAGCGCCTGGATGTCCCACGGGTTCATGACCGGGTCGAGCATCACGTCGGCCCGGCCGGACGCGAGCAGGAGGTAGCCGTGGCAGTCGCCCCACGTGCGCACGAGCCGCGCGCGCGCGGCGAGCGCGGCGAAGGCGGGGCCGTCCTGGTATTTCGCCGGGTTGAGCGGGTCGCTGGTGAGCAGGGTCGCGTCCTCGATGCGGGCGGTTTCGCGCACGCGCACGGGGCGGCCGTTGAGCGTGGCCGCGGCACCGTCGCCGAGCATGAGCAGGCCGAGCACGGGCTGGTGGATCGCGCCGAGCACGGGGCGGCCCTCGTGCTTGAGCGCGATGAGGGTGCCCCAGAGCGGCACGCCGGTGATGAAGGACTTGGTGCCGTCGATGGGGTCGAGCACCCACACCCACTCGGCGCCGGTGTTTTCGCCGCCGGACTCCTCGCCGACGACGCCGTGGCCGGGGAATTTTTCCGCGATCATCGCGCGCATCAACGCCTCCGCGCCGCGGTCGGCGGCGGTGACGGGCGAGCCGTCGGCCTTGATTTCGACGGCGGGCGCCGCGCCCGCGAACCACGGGCGGAGGAACTCGCCGCTGCGGCGGGCCAGTTCGACGATGAAGGAGCGGAACGGTGCGAGGTCGGGCCGGGTCATGAAAAGGGAAAAGGAATAGCCGTAAAAAAGCACAAAACGCTCAAAAACTAAAATCCTCATTTTTTGCAGACGCGACGCGCCCGGCGCCCACCGTTTCCGGGACGTGGCCGGAATGCATGCATAAGGATTCATTGCTTGGATTGCAGAGTTTTCTTCCAGCCTTTGACCGGCTTTAATTTTGTTCCGCGCCGCCAGCCGCCCGGTCATTTTGCTTGTCAATCGTCCGTGCCTTCCGGAAAACAGCCGCGCATGAGCACCGAAATCCCCAGCACTCCCGATTCCCGATTGCAGCGCCTGATTGAAATTGTGAAACTACTGCAAGACCCGGAACAAAAACAATCCCTTGATACGTTGGCCCAAAAGCTCCATGTCACCCGGAGGACGATTGAGCGCGACATGGAAGCACTGCGCACGGGCATCGAAATTTTGGGGACGTTCGTCGAAATGCAAACATCAGGACATGGCAAACGCTTCTGCAAATCCTCCATCCATCCTCTAGTCCTCATGCTAAATCTGACGGAAATTTTTACCCTGCTGAAACTCCTCGATGACAGATACGAGGCGTTCCCGGAAAGGAATGGAGAACGCGAGATGGTCGGCGTGATCTACCAGACGCTTTTTGACGGCATCTACGGCCAGCTCACGGAGTATGCCCGGAAGATCGCCGGATCCCACCTGAATCTGGCCAACACCTACGCCAAACGGAAAGCAGGCCCCGCGCACTACAGAGATGAACAAGAGGCGGTCAAAAACCGGCAGTCCGACATGCTGCATTATCTCTTCAAAAGCAGAACCCCTGTGACCATTCGTTGGACTGATCGTGATGGTTCACACGAAGAGCACAAGGCGCGCCTCATTAAGATTGGCGGAGGCGGCAGGATTGGCTTTCGTCTCAGTGACGGAAAAGAAAAACTCCTGTCTTATGAGAAAGTCGCGTTGAGCCTGTCGGAGTATCGGACATCACTGAGTCGCTGAAATCCAGCCGCTGAAATCCGACATGCGATGTCGTAGATTGGGGAGAGCCGTTCTGCTATTCTTGTGCCGCATGAAAAAAACAATTCTTCAACGACAGGATGCGGGCGCACCGGACATGGGCGCTCTCAAAAAAATGCGCGAGGCCATGACCGCCTTGCTCGACAACGCCGATGCCATCGGCGGACTCGTCTGGGACGAACTGCTGGCGTTTCAAGACAGCGACGGCAGCTTCAAACTGCTCGATTCCTATAAAGTGGAATCGGACGCCCGCGTGGATTTCTGCCATGTTCCGACTTACATCGGCGCGGCGATTCTCATGCGTCGCTGGCTCGATCTCAAGCGCGACGGCAAAAGTGCGGATGAGGAGGACACCCGAAAACGGCTCGCCGCAGCCCTGAAAGCGTCCTGCCACCGCAACCTTCGCGGCCACGGCTTCGATGATTTTCCGAGGCAGCTTGATGCGCTCGACATTTTCATCAAGGGTGGATTGAAAGCCTTCCTCGAAACCGAGAACGTGCCCGAGTTTTTTCCGGAGTTTTATAAAATGGTGACCGCCGTCATCATCGGAGTCTCCACACAATTACACAACAACGACTGCAAGGGCGCGTGGAACGGAGATTACAAAGAAAGAATGCAAAAAATCATGGGTAACTGATGTTACGCGGCTCCGTCGTACCGCAGACTTCCAAGTCTGCTCCGAAATTCATGCCTGATTGCGGGTTCGCGGCCAGGCGTGAGTTTTTAAGCAGGTGTGGAAACCTGCGGTACGACGGACATGCGTAACATCAGGTAATAATAAAGATCGCCGGGGACGGTCCGCCCCCGCGCCCAGCCCGGAATGCGGAGGCGCAGCGTGAACGTCGCGGGCTTCGCGGGCGAGACCGCGAGTTTCACGGCACCGTCCCACGGGTAGTCCGTCGTCTGTTTGATGCCGACATCCGTCCCGGCCACATCCGCCCTGCCTTCGCTCTGCGCGTAGAAATTTATATAAAGCGCGTCGCCGCGCACCGCGTAAAAACAGCCGGTGAGCGCGGCGAGCGTGCGCATGAGGTTCGGCGGGCAGCACGCGCAGCCGAACCACGGCGCGCGCCCGGCGAGGCCGACGTTGTTTTTCGCCTTCCCGTCATAAACAAGCGGATTCGGGTAGAAGAGGCATTTTTAAGGGACAAGGCATTTTTAAAGGCATTTTAAAGGCATTTTTAAGGGACAGGTCAAAAATGA
>JAITDF010000275.1 GCA_031282705.1 Opitutaceae bacterium
GTTGAATGATAGCGCGTAAAGGCCAGGCCGTAGGGCATGGCATCGCCGAGGGCAAGGTCGGTGGCGCTGATATAAAACGCGCCGCTGGCGGCGTCAACGGGGTCGAGGACAAGAGTCTGCCCGCCCGTAACCGATGGATTGGAATTACTTAATGGATAGACTGTTAACAGGCTTTTCACCCCACTGCCTACAAAGGTTGCCGCAGAGGTGTTTATAACAGGATTTAGACTCACCAAGGCCCCGCCCTTGAGCGTGCCGAGCGCGCCGGTGATGCCCATGACGGCGCCGGGGCCGGCGCCGGCGGGCTTGTGCATGGCGACGTAACCCATGCCGCTGTAGCTGCCGAATGTCTGCGCGTAATTTTTCGGCACCAGCATCCCGCCGGTGAGCGGGTTGCTCGAAAACACACTGTCGCCGGCGGCCAGCGTGGCGGTGCCGGCATAGCCGACCAGCGGGCCGGAGGAACTTTTCAGCGCGTTCCATTCGGTGAGCGTGCGCGCCACATAGACCGGCTCGGCGTTGTCCACGTAACTTTGCATGAGTTTCATGGTGGAGACGCCCTTGTTCAAATACGTGTTGGCCGGGTCGGCGTTGGCCACGATGGTCTGCTCGATGGCGGAGTGCTCCAGCATGCTCGCCCAATACATTCCGGCCATGAAGGATTTGTAGATGACCTCCATATACGTCGTGCCGGCTGGCAGGGCCGTGCGCAGCGCGGAGTTTATCAGGCACACCGGCATGTCCACGAACGGCGCCTGGTTGACGCCGACAATGCCGGCGTGGTGCTGCACGACCTGGCGCGCGGGCGTGACGGACGAGCCGACCTCGTTGATGCCGTTGAGTTCGTTGAGGTATTGCAGGCCGAGTATATAAAGGTTTTCCGAGAGCACCTTGCTGCTGTCGTTCGCCAGCCCCTGGTCGTGCATCCCGGCGAGGATGCGCATGCGCTCCTTCAGGCGGCCAAGGACATGATTAAACCCGTGCGTGATGACATAATTGCCGCTGCGCAGAATCGGCGCGGTCGACATGGTATGATTATACAGCGGGCCGCCGCCGGTGTCGCAATACGTGTAGCCGAGCGTCACGGCGGCGGTCGTGCCGCTGTAAGTCGTCTCGGCGGCAAGCTGCACATCGTCCTTATGCAAACGCACCTTGTTGCCGTTGAAATCAATGGACAACTTCGCCCCGCTCAATTCCGCCGTGTTGAATGTCTGGCTGACGCCGCCGACGGAGACGGACAGTTTCGCGCAATAGGCGTCGGGAATCTCATCCCAGAAGGCGTGAATGATATAAGCGTAGGGCGCGGGAAACGTGCCGGCGCGCGCCGGCCAGCGCCCGCCCATCACCTCGCGCCCGGAGCGCGCGTGCTGCACGTCGTCGCCGGCGATGCCGGTGGCGAGCGCGGCGGTGTATTGCGCGAGCTTGGCGCGCAGGGCTGTTTTGCCGGCGGCGCCACCCTGGTAGGCCGGCACCGGCACGCCGCCGATGGTGGCCGTGGTGTTGCTGCCGCCGGCGCTGTTGTATATTTCCGTGGCGCTGTAGCCGGACTGCGAAACCCAGTCCGCCGGCGCCGCCTCGGAGTAGGGCTTGTAGGACGGGTCAAACCAATACAGGCCCCCGTCGATGTTCACTATCACCCAGACGTGGGGGAACAAAAGGCCGTCGTAATCCGCCAGCGGCAATACTATTTTGTTTGTAATGACGGGGTTTGCGGGGCGCGCCTCGTAATCACCGCCGCCGTTGACCAGGAAGGCGAACGCCTCCGCCGGCGCCACGCCGAGCCAGTTGCCCAGTTCGGCGAACGTGCCCGTGCGGCTGACAAAGGCGTAACTGGCGTCGAAGCCGGCGGCGCGCAGCAGCGTCACGGTCAGCGCGGCGGTGTCGAAGCTGTTGCCGGCGCGCTCCAAGGCGGCGAGGCGCGGGCCGCGCTTGAGGCCGTTGTAGGCCTCGTATTCCATATAATTGGACACCCAGTCCACGATGCGCCCGAGGCTGTTGTCCAGCGAGGCGGCGATGGAGACCAGCTCGGGCGGGATGTCCGACGCGGACGTGGCGGCGCTCATGGCGCGCATCAGCCCGCCGGCGGTGCCGGCGGCGGCGGAAGAAGGCGCAAACGGGACGCCGCCGCCCTTTATATCATAAAGCTGCCTCGGGTCGCTCAACAGCCCGGCGCCGGCGAAAGCCGCCGCCTGCGCCTGAGAGCCCGACTGCGCGGACATGGCCATCGTGTTTTGCGTGCCCGCCGACGACAACGCGGCGCCGCCGGGGGACAGGCTCACGGGCGGGAAGGTGACGCCCGTGGTCAGGTCCGCGCGTTCCCACGCGGACACTTGCGGCGCGAGTGACAACGCGAGCGCGAGGCAGGAAAACAGCGCGGCCGATTTGGAACGGGAAATGGTTTTGTGGTTTTTCATGGAGCGTGGTTTTGGCGGCATGGGTTTTGACGGCATGGCGTTTGTTTTTCTCACTTGTTCTTTATGTTGCCCTCCGCATCGAGCTGGTAGCCGCGCTCGGGGCTCTGGATCAACTCGTTGACCTCGTTGTATTGATACTCCCGCGTGATGTTCGCGGGGATCGTGTTGTTCGTGCCGGAAGGGGTCAGCCCAAGCGCCGCCTCCACCAGGTCGGGGATGCCGTTGTTGTTGCCGTCCTGGGCAAGTCCCTTGGGGATGCCGCTGGCGTTCAGGCCCGCCAGGTTCACCTGCACCCGCATTGTATAATGCGGCGACGAATAATATCCGTTGGCGTTTTCATTCCACGGAGTGATGGAATCCCATGCGCGCGCGGTCGCGTCGATGACATGGCCCCAGACCTGCCAGTCGCCCCCGGCGTTCGCCGTGAACGGGCCGAAAGTCCGGCTTCCGCTGTATCCGTCGCCGGTGTCACGATCCTCCTCCTGGCTGAGTATCAATGTGCCATCGGGCCGCATAAATCGCGAAGCGTATCGAACCGCGTCGCCATCGGCATCGCTGCCGCTGATTTTCAGATAAAAAACATCTCCTTCCACAAGTGCGTATATTCCGTTTTGCAGGGACAGGGGATTGGATTGCGCATTCAGCAATTGCAATGAGCCGGCCGGATTGCGGCGGACGTTCACGGTGACGCGCTTGTCCGCAAGCCCGCCGAACGGCCCGCCGGCGTATTGCACCCAGCCGGACACGCCGTGGAGCCGGTTGCCGGGGGACGTCCCGGTAAACGCCTCCGCGTATAGCGTGTGCGTTCCCGCGCTGGACGGCGTCCATGTCACGGTGCGCGCGGACAGGGTGGTGGTGGCCGTGGCGGAAAGCGTGGCGGTGCCGCCCGAGATGGAGAAAAGAGCGGGGCCGGGCGTGTATCCGTAGAAGTTATGCTCGGATAGCCAGCCCGAGGCCGCCGCCGTGCTGCTTAGAGTCACCGCCTCTCCCAGATAGAGGGTCAAACTTCCACCGCCTCCGGCGCCCACCTGCCCGCCCGCCGTCGATGCCGCAAAATTTAACGCTGGCAATGGCGCCACAAACACCGCCGGGGTTGTCACCCCCGCATGCCACGCATCTTGCGAATCCCTCGCGTTCGCCTGAAACTGCCAGTAACCCGGCGACGGCGGTGTGAAGACCGCGGATATCTGGCTGTTCGATCCGCTGCCCGGCATTCCCGCCGTCCCTGTGCTGAAACTGCTCCATCCCGCCAAGTTGTCTGCATCGCGAACCCAGCCGTCCCAGTCCCCGCCAAAGGTATCCGCATTCCTTGGCCCCCGCCTCCAAAACGAATGCAGGTTCATGTTGCCGTCGGGATCGATCGCCGTCGAGCTGAGCGACAGCGACTCCCCCTGCCTTATCGTCGCCGCCGGCGTGCTTATGGTCACCTGTGTCGGCGCGCTGTTTGCCGCGGGGCTCGTGACCGTGACTGAATGGTATATCCAATCCTCCCCATACTCGTAGTCATATGCATATGCCTCATAGTCCACCTGCCCCGGACTGGTCTCGGTGAAATACGATCCAAGCGCAAGACAGTAATCATAATTGTTGGTGCTGTTTTCATCCACATATTCGCCGTCCCTGTACAGCACGAGCGCTATGTCAACCGGCCACGAATAGTATCCGCGTATGGCGAATTGCGCCTGCGCCGAAATATAATACGATTGCCCGGTTTCGACATTTCCCGGATTGGACAGCCATTCGAGGGAATACACCTCGGCCCTGGAGCATGGGATGACGGCAACCAGCAGGGCGATTGACGCAACCAACAGATGGCGGCTTTTCATCGTCCACCTCCATTTCCGGGTGTCGCAGTGTTTTTGCCGGTCGCGCCAACGAGCCGGGACAGCTTTTTAAATGTGCTGGTATGGCCAAGCGTGTCCAGAAGAATGCCATCTTTGTCCACCAGATAAACGGATGTTGGCAGTTGGAATCGAAGCAGGGAGGCCAGCGGCCCGTCCCGCCCTCCGCCATCGTAATATTGTTCGCCGGGCAATGACTCCAGTCGTGCAAATTGAGCCGCGGCCTCCGCATCCTCATCAATGTTAATGCCCGCAAAATCCGTTTCCGGCAGTGAGGCCAGCCGCTTGATGAGGCCCAGAAATGCCGGGCGGCGGATTGTCCATGAATATACAATGACAAATTTACCCTTGAACCGGTCCATGTCGATCCCGTCTATTTTCAACGGCTTCCCCTCCATTGTCCGCTGGTCAAGCAATGATTGTGCGCTTTGCCTGATTTTTTCAGGGGCGGGCGAATGGATCAGTTCCACGGCAATTTGTTTTGCGGAGGAGGAGTCACTGCTCCGTCCCAGCGACAATAGATAGCCGTAGCCTCTATGATCATCAGGAAACTCCTGCATCAATGCGCGTGCATGCCCCGTTCGCATCCTTAATGAGTCCGGCCAGGTTTTGATCCCCGCATTTTGCAGCTCAAGATTCTTGATGCCCGCGCTAACCTCGAAGCGGTCGGTATCCGGCATGGTGGTATCGGCCAGATAAGCATCAATTTCCAGTCTGTCCGCCCGCGACAGCCTGTTTTTGGCGGACGCCCTGACGGACAGCAATGCCATCATCTCTATTTTCCGGGCTTCCGCCGCCCTCTGATCATTTGGGAATATTTTATGGAAATTTCGCGCGCCGGCCATGATGGCATTCCAGTCGGGCGTTTGGCGTGCCCGGGCGCCCGCCGCCGGCCCGTCATGGTCAAGCCCGTGGGCCGCCATGGGTGAATTGCCGGAGTTCACCGCAATCCCTTTTTTTGGAATGGAGGCCGCCAATGCGGCCCATGCCAAGCCCGCTTCTGAAATTTCGCGGGGCATGCTTCCGGCAAATGCCACCGGTATCTGGCTGGACAGGAAAAATGAAATCAAGCGGAGGAACGGCATGGTCTGTTGTTTTTTCATATATGTGATTTGTTTCGTCGGCGGTCTGAAAAATCATGAAAAGCGCAGATGAAGGGGACCATATCAACCACATGTCCATGCAATGCCTTGCATTGGTTATTCTCTTTACGGGGATTGCCAATAGGCATTGTTATCTTTTTCAGGAGATGGAGGAGGATGCTTGCGGCGAGGTTGGCGAGTTTTCTGGTATGGCAACGGGTTTTTCTTCGC
>JAITDF010000279.1 GCA_031282705.1 Opitutaceae bacterium
ACGAAGAAAAAACAAAGTGGGTGCTCAACTACACCCGCGCGCTCCAGCAGGAGACGGCGGAGTTGATCGACTCCATGCCGTGGAAATGGTGGGCGAAATACCAGAAATTCGACGAGCAGAACGCGAAGGTGGAGGTGGTGGACTTGTTCCACTTCCTGGTGTCGCTCGCGCAGACGCTCGGCATGAGCGCCGACGACGTGTACCAAGCGTATGTGAAGAAAAACCAGGTCAACCACCAACGGCAGGACACCGGCTACGCGAAGAAGGACGAGGAAGACTCGCGGCACATTTAGGGCGTCCCGCCATCGCGCCACCGCAAAGCGGGGACAGCGATTGATCTTTCCAACCCCACCGGGGAATCCTCAAGGTTGCAGACAGACGGCTGGAAAGCACAGCCGCCCAAAATTATTGGCCGGGCTCGGCGGCCAATTCAACCGGCCCCTGAAAGGGCGGTCCTCCGTGCCGTGCGGCCAACCCGAGGCGTCCCATCCGCCCCGCAGGGTCACACCCAACTTTCAAACAGACCCTCCCCCACCCCGCCAACAGCCAACCGGCGCCTCTCTTTTCACTTTCCAACCGGACAGCCAACAGCCAGACTGCATGAAAACATGAGCCAGCATCCCGCCAACCCCACAAACCCAAAGATGGAAATACGGGTAAACCTGTTTGAAATCCGTTAGAAAAAAATTTGCCTTCATAGGTAAATTGCCGCCCCTCCGGGGCTGACCACTGCCATTGCCGTCCCTTCGGGGCTGACAAGGTCAAGCGCGGTCTCCGCTTCCGCGTAACATCAATTTATAATCTGATGTTACGCGGAGGCGTTTTTTTTCGATTTTCGATTTGGGGGGAGCTTACGCTCCCGCCAGCGAACCGGCGCGGCAGCGCCCAATCGAAAATCGAGTTCCGAGCGAAGCGAGAAGCCTGACATCGAGAATCGAAAATCCAAAATCCCGCCAAAAAGATTTATGGAAGGAGGCGCGATGAGGGCGGCGAAGCCGGTTTTTGGGCCTTTGGGACGGCCAGAAGGCGGAGTGCGTTTGCGACGACGAGCAGGGTGGTGCCTGTGTCCGCGAGGATGGCGAGCCACAGGCTGGCGTGGCCCAGCAGGGTCATCACGAGGAACATCGCCTTCATCCCCAGCGCGAAGGTGATGTTGAAATAGATGATGGACATGGTCCGCCGCCCGAGGCGGATCGTCTCGGCAATCCTGCCCAGCTCGTCCTCCATGAGCGCGATGTCCGCCGTCTCGATGGCGGCGTCGGCGCCGGCCGCGCCCATCGCGATGCCCACGCTGGCGGTCGCCATCGCGGGCGCGTCGTTCACGCCGTCGCCGACCATGGCGACGATGCCGTGCCTCTCCCGCAGCGCCTTCACCGCCGCGACCTTGTCGTCGGGCAGCAGGCCGCCGCGCGCCTCGTCGATGCCGGCCTGGCGGGCGATGAAATCGACGGTGCGCTGGTTGTCGCCGCTCAGCATGACGATCTGTTTCACGCCCGCCGCGTGCAGGTCGGCGACCGCCTGCCTGGCGCGGGGGCGCAGCGCATCGCCGATCGCGACGAGGCCCAGCACTCCGCCGCGGCAATCGTCATGCGGACGGCGTCCGACCACGACAACGGACAACCCCTGGCCCTCGATGGCGGCAAGCCGCCGCTCCAGGTCCTCCGAACACACGCCAAGCTCGTGCGCGAAACGATGGTTGCCCACGAAGCACGCGCACCCGTCAACCACGCCCTCGGCGCCGCGGCCGGCGCGGTTTTGGTAGCCCCCGGCGCGCGGGAAGGCGACGCCGCGCTCCCGCGCGCAGGCGACCACGGCCCTGGCGAGCGGGTGCGCGGAGTGATCGTCGATCGCCGCCGCGACGCGCAGGACCTCCTCGTCGGAGGCGGCGCCGGCCCGCTCCACGCTCCGCACCGCAGGCCGGCCCTCGGTGATGGTGCCGGTCTTGTCCACCGCCAGACCCTTGAGACGCCCGATGATTTCGAGATGCGCGCCGCCCTTCACAAGGACGCCGCGGCGGGCGAGCGCGGTCAGGCCCGCCACGATGCCGACCGGGGTGGCGATGACCAGGGCGCAGGGGCAGGCGATGATGAGAATCACGCAGGCGCGGTAGAGCCACACCTCCCATGCGCCGCCCATGAGCAACGGCAGGACGAACACCAGCAGCGCGGCCAGCGCGACCAGCGGCGTGTAGTAGCGCGCGAACACATCCACGAAGCGCTGGGTCGGCGCCCTCTGCGCCTGCGCCTCGGCCACGAGGCGGATGATGCGGGCCAGCGTGGTGTCCCCGCTCGCCTTCGTGACTTTGATTTCCAGCGAGCCCTCGCCGTTGATCGTGCCGGCAAAGACGGTGGCGCCCGGCTTTTTGTCCACCGGCGTCGATTCTCCGGTGATCGGGGCCTGGTTGACGGCGGACTCGCCGGAGACGACCTCGCCATCGAGCGGGATGCCCATGCCGGAGCGGGCGGCCACGATTTCGCCGACCGCGACCTCCTCCACCGGCGCCTCCACGAAGCGCCCTTCGCGTTTCACCAGCGCGGTCTTGGGCGCGAGTTCGAGAAGGGCCGCCGTGGCGCGGCGGGCGCGGCGGTCCGCCCAACCTTCGAGCCACTCCGCCACGCCAAACAGGAACACCACGGCGGAGGCCTCGACCCATTCGCCGATGAACGCCGCGCCGGCGGCGGCGAACACGACGAGCAGATTGATGTCCGGGCGCAGGCGGCGGAGCGCCTTCCCCGCCTTGGGCAGCAAAAACCAGCCGCCGGACAGCATCGCCGCGATGGCGACGGACGCGAGCGCGCCTTCGGGCAGCCAGTCCGTCGCATGGCCGGCCAGTGCCGCGCCGGTGCACAGGCCCGACACGGCGAGGCTGATCGTCACCGACCTGACCCCTTCCGGCGAATGGTCATGCCCGCAGCAACAGCCGCTGGAATCGTGGCCGCAGCCTCCGTGCCCGTGGTGGCATCCAGCGCGCTCTTGCGCCGCCGCGCCTCCCCCGCCGTGCCCGTGGTGGCCGCCGCCGTGCTCGTGGTGGCCGTTGCCGGAATCGTGATTGCCGCTGCCGGAATCGTGGTGGCCGTCGTGTTCATGACGGCAACCGTGTTCGTGGCAGCAGCCGGAATCGTGTTCGTGTTCGGAGGCTTCATCCTGTCTGGCCTGGCTCATGGAGATGTTTTTCGGGTTAAATGCGACCTTGCGATTTACGGTTTTTTTTGAGGACAGCCTGTATTGATTTGCAATGAGTCGCGAGAAGAAGTCACCCCGCGCCTCAAAAAAGTCGGTTTTCCCCCTCGAAGAGCGGGCGGCGGGGCAATCCAGCTTGCCAGTAAAACCCAGACTTTCGATGCGGCAATTTACACCCGCAGCTGCACTGCGGCGCGACCCGGAGCAAACTTGCCAGCAAAATCCAAGCCCGCCCCGGCTGCGACCCGCGGCGGCCACAAAGCGGCAAAATGGACCGGCAAGATCATCAAGCTCACCAAGCGCGGCTGCGGCCCGGCCCGCGTCGCTCTCTATCAGGCGGCGCCATGCGCGGTCATCAACGACAAGTCCCTGCGACGCGCGTCCATCCCGCCCTCAAAGCACGCGGCAAACACCACAAGGTGGTGATCTTTGACATCGCCCGCCACCTCGTCACCCTCATCGCACCCCCTTCTGCAAACCTTCAAGGAATAATTGTGAAAGGCAGCAGGAGTTACAAGCAAAGAGGAAGAGTTCATCGAAGTTGTTGCTGGCGGGTTGGACGCTCAGGTGCGACATCGCCTTGGCGTTGTCGGGCAGCCCCCACGCCCCTGAGAGTTTGAGGCGTTGCTGCAGCACGTGCCGGTGCGAGCCTTCGATCAACCCGGAGCCGATGCTTCTTTCCAACTCCAGCGCTCTGTAATACCAGAGTTGGCCGGTCCGGTTCGCGAGGTGGCGCCGCGCATTGCACGCCACCGCCGGTTCATCGGGCACGCCGGACCCTTCCTCCATGCTTTTGAGTTCTTTCACTGATGTTACGCGGCAGCCAGTCTTTTGGCAGGCTTTTGGTAGGGCGATCTCGCCGAGACCGCCATCGTTTGCCTCGTGGTGCTCGCGGCGGTCTCGGCGAGACCGCCCTGCCAAAATCTGCCGACTGCGTAACATCAGTTCTTTCAGCACCTGCTTCCAGCGGCCTTTTTTCAGCCGGCTTTGCTGTCGTTTCAGCTAGCCTTTGTCCCCGGCCTTGTGTCGTTGCCCCACCCGACATGCCCTGTCCCCGACCACGTGGAGGTGCGTGCCCAGGCCCCATCCGCTTTGCTTTGCCAGCCACGCCCATGCGTGCCCGGGCGTCTCGACTCCTTCCATGCTGCAGGCATAGTGCGTTTGCACGTGCCTTGTGCACGGGTCATGCACAGCCGTTGTTCCTGCCGGTGGCATTGGCGCGCCTTGCGTTTGTCTTTCATCCCGTTTTTGAAGCCGGGCATCGGCGGCATCGTCCCGTCGGCTTGCGCCTCCACCCATTCGACTCCGTGCGCCGGCAGCGCGCCGGCTCCGCCTTCATGCTCCTGCGCCGCGCGCGCCTTTTGCCCGGCGTTGAGCGTGATTTTCCTCACCGTGCTGTCAGACAGGTTCACCGGATAATGTCGCGCCAGTCTTTGCGCCGCCTTTTCAAACGACTCGTGCGCCCCAAAATCAACCGGTGCCTCCTGCAGTCCTTGCGAACAGCCTCCGGGTTTTATCCCGCAGCCTTCGCACGGAGCGGGAGGTTCCCAGGGCAAACGCATCTTAATTTCTGAGTATATTGAGCAGATATTCATTGTTCCAACCTGCATCCAAACGTTTGCCGCGGACGCTTCGTTTTTTACTGGTTTCGTTTTTGAGCAGATT
>JAITDF010000384.1 GCA_031282705.1 Opitutaceae bacterium
ATCGGGTTCCTTGCCCTCTGTTTTAATGTGAAGGAAGGCAGGTATCCTCCTGTCGTGGACAAGGTGACCTCTGCGTCCGGCAAATCCCGCATCATCCATGCGATCCGCAACTATGTCTCGGAGTGCTTCAGCTCTCCCATCTATTGGTGGATGTATGCGGCGCGCACCTTCGTCACAGCCGCCGTGCCGGTGCTGGGGTTCACCATATTCTTTCCGCAGTATGAGCTCGGGATGGGATTGGAAAGATCAGCGCGCTACATGGCCTGGCCTTCCCTGGTGTGGATCGTCTGCGCCTATCCGGTCGGCATGCTTATTGACCGGTGGGGAATTTTCCGGGTGTTCACCTGTGCCTTGTGGGGCAGCGTGATATCATACGTGGGAACATTCTTCCTGGTGCAGGGGCCGGTGACCTTTCTGCTCTCCGCCATGTGCACCGGGATATTGTATTGGGCGGTGATGCTTACCCAGCTTGTCTATTTGCAGGCTTTGGTGCATCCGCAGCGGGTGGGACAGTTGAGCTCCGCCAATGAAATCGCGCGCTCGCTGTTCGTCATGCTGGTCGCGGGACCTTTTGTGGGATGGTTTCTCCACATGCTGAAGGATTACCGGGGCACCTGGCATCTGCCGTTGATCGGCAGCCTGGAAGTGGGCCCCTATCGCTTTGTCAATCTGATACTGGCGCTCCTGTTTTTCCTCGCGTTGCTTTGTGCAAAGCGGTCCATTGCACACTGGCGCAAGCGCGGGGGGCCGCACGCGTATATGCCGCCGTTGTGAGCATTGGCCTCCGGTCACGGCATGCGAATTGTTGCGTCACCATGAGCAGTCCCAGCGAATCCATTCGACGCATCACCATTCGCGATATCGCCGTGCAGTGCGGCGTTCATTTCACGACGGTCTCCCGCGCACTCGGGAATCATCCCAGCATTTCGGAAAAAACGCGCCGGCGCGTGCGGGACGCGGCGAAAAAGCTCGGCTATGTGCCCGACCCGATGATGGGCGCTCTCATGGCATACCGGAGCCGGCTCAGGCCGCAGTCCTTCCAGGGAACGCTGGCCTGGCTGACCAACAACGAGCCGCCCTTTAATTGGAAAACCTACTTTATGGAATATTACGAAGGCGCGGAGGCGTGCGCGAAGCGCTACGGGTTTAATATCGAGGTATTCGATTTGCAGGCGCCGGGCATGAACGCGAGACGGCTTGCCGGGATACTGCGCTCGCGCGGGATCACGGGCATTCTCGTGGTGCCCCGGCCGCGCCCCAACACGGAACTGCGTTTCCCGTGGGAAAATTTCTCGGCGGTGACGTTTGGCTACTCGCTTGCCAAGCCGTGCCTGCACACGGTGGTGTCAACACAGTTTCGCGGGCAGGGGCTTGCCATGCGCGAGCTGAAGGCGGCGGGTTTTGAGAGAATCGGTTTTATCTTTTCCCCGGAACACAATGAACGCGCCAGCCACAACTATCTGGCGGGCTATCTGGTGGAGGAATATTTGCGCGCCGGTGAAATCCCGATTCCGCCTCTGGCCGACATGCGCCAGTTCCGCACCTGGTATGACCAATACCGCCCGGAGGTGATCATCGCGAGCAACGATGCGGAAGAAAACCTGAGAAGAATCCGCGCGGCCGGCTTGCGGGTGCCCCAGGATGTGGGGTTTGTCTCGCCGCTTTCGTCGTCACGCGATGCCGTGCTTTCAGGCGTGTATGAAAACTCGATACGCATTGGCGAGGCCGCGGCGAACCTGCTGGTGTCAATGATCCGCCGGGGGGAGACAGGCGTGCCGGACACGCCGCAACAGATACTCATCCCGGGAATCTGGAAGGCGGGGACCACAATCCAAGTGAGACACCGGCCCCGCCCGCAGCGATGACCGGCGGCCTTGCATGGAGGCACCGGCGCCCCGCCTCAGCGCCGTGCAAAAACAAGCATGGCAAACGCGGAAAGGAATAATTCCGACGGCAAGCCGCCACCGCCTTTGCCCTGGCCGGCCGTTCCGCCGCCGCCATCGTCTCCCCCTCCCCCGCCGCCGGTGCCCGGACCGGCGTCCGGAGGGGGCGGGGCGGGCGGGACGACGGGGGTGACGGTCTCGCCGGTTTGGGTGTCCATAATCACCCGGATGGCCTGGTTGCCGGTGTCGGCTATATAAAGCTCGCCGTCCGGGCCGGCGGCGATGCCTTCCGGGTGATCATACAGGGCGGGCGTCGCGTCCCGCAGGCCGTGCCAGCCGGCGATGCCGGCGAGGGTTTCCACCCGGCCGCCGGCGATTTTGCGGATGGTGGAGTTTTCCGTGTCGGCTATGTATATATCATCGCCGGCGACGGCGATGCCGGCGGGTGAATGGAAGCGGGCGCGTTCCTCCGGAGCGCCGGTGCCGGCGAGGCCGTCGTTATCGCCGGGTTCGCCAGGCACGCCGGCGAAGGCGGTCATCGTGAAGCCGCCGCCGGGGGCCGCGCCGGGCTCGATTTTGCGGATGAGGTGGTTGCCGGAGTCGGCGACGTAGAGGGTGTCGTCGGCGGCGAGGGCGAGGCCGCGCGGGGTGTCAAGATGCGCGGCGTCCCCGCCGGGAAAATTCAACCGGCCGGCGATGGTGGTGACGGCACCGTCGGGAGAGACGGCGCGGATGGCGTGTGCGCCTGCGTCGGCGACGTAGAGCAGGCCGGCGGAATCGACCGCGAGGCCGGCCGGCGACTTGAAGCGGGCGGTGTTTTTGTCGCCGTCGATCGCCGTGCCGTCGCCGAATGAGAGCGGGGCGCCGGTGAGCGTGCCGACGGCGCGGGTGGCGATGCTGACGGTGCGGATGGCGCGGTTGCCCGCGTCGGCGACGTAGAGCGTGCCGGTGCGGAACGCGACGCCGGCCGGGCGGTTGAAACGGGCGGCGGCACCGGCGGCGTTGAGATGCCCGGCGTCGCCGTCCGGGCTGCCCGCGAGGATTTCGGCGGAGCCCTCCGCGCCGATGCGGTCGATGGTGTTGCGGGGGGTGTTGGCGATGTAGATGGCGCCGGTTTCGTCGAGGGCGAGGGCGGCGGCGGCGGTTTTATATTTGGCGGCGAGTTGTTCGGTGAGGCGCAGCAGTTCGCCGCCGCGCGCGGCGCCATGCACGGCGACATCAAGCACGCGGCCGGTGGCGGCATCGCGAAGCGCGTAGGCGAAGCCGCCGTCGAGTTCGGCGCTGCCGCGCAGCCAGACGGTGCAGCGGGCGCCGCCGTCAACGAGTTCGAGTTTTGAAGGATCGTCCGCGAAGCGGCTGACGGAAAATTTTTCAGGCCGGCCGGTCGCGGTGTCTTGAATGGACATGGCGACAAGAAATCCCGCGTCCGTCGAGGCGCCGGTGGCGAGGGCGAGGTGATGCCCCCGTTGCTGCGGGCGCGGCGGGCCGGCGAAAGTCTGCGTCTCGACAATGGTCGGGCGAATGGCGGAGGTGACGGCGCCGTCCCCGACGGATTCGATGACGAGGCGCGC
>JAITDF010000633.1 GCA_031282705.1 Opitutaceae bacterium
ACACGGCGAGACCGCCCTACCAAAACTGGCCGCCGCGTAACATCAGTTATGTAGAGAGTCCGTGAAGCCTCGGAGCAGCGGTGGTCAGCCCCGGAGGGGCGTCAGCCTTCAGCCGTGGGTGACGAGCGCAGCGAGGAACCCACGGAAAACGTTGATTAAACCCCAAGCCCCGAAGGGGCGGCAGCGCGCGCCGTTCGCGTCATCGCATTTCCCCGCCCTTCCCTTGCTGCCGCCCCTTCGGGGCGAAATCCGCCGACACCGGTGCCTGCCGCCCCTCCGGGGCTGAAACACCGCGCTCCTCCGGGGCCGAAAAGATCAAGCACTGTCTCCGCTTCCGCGTAACATCAGTTACTCGTTCTCGTTCTCAAAACGTTCCGGAAGAGAGAACGAGTAAGAGAACGAGAACGATTTTTTCGGGGAGTCACGCCGCGGCCTCCCGCCGCAGCCGCAGCCTCACGCCCGCGCGCGCGTCCCGGAGGGCGCCGAGCGGCGGGCCAGTCGTTCCGCCCGGGCCTCGGCCAGCACGTGCAGCCGGGCATTGGCGCGGCCCAGCGCAAACACGGTTTTCCGCGCGCCCTCGCGCAGCAGCCAGACCGCGCCGGTCCCGCCAATCACATAACCGGTCAGAATCAGCCACAACGCGCACGCGCTTGTCCCGATCGACGGATCGACGGGCACCCATGACGGCACCATGATGGGCAGCAGACGCATAAAAATCCCGAGGGTCAACAGGCTGATGGAGTTTGGCAGGTTCATGGTGATGGTGGTTGAAACTGCCGCAATAAAAGCCATCCCTATGCCAACCCTTGTGTTATTTTATAATTCAGCCATGATCAACGGGTTAATTTTAATAAAAAAAGCCTGCAAAAGCGCGGCTTCAGTGCATTTCGCAATATGCGCCGGGCCGCGGCTTGCACCCTGCAATCCGGCGGCGGGCCTCAAAAAATCCGAAAAGGGCAGGGGCGCCGGTGCCATGTATGCGATGGGATGCGGCCCGGCATCGCGCCCGGCACGCGGCGGCGGTCACGCGCTGCTTTTGCCGGGAATGGGCGCGGCGGCGGGACGCCGGACGAGGTTGTGCTGCTGGCGGAACGCCTCAAGGCGTTTTTTGCTTTGCCCGATCCTCTCGTTGATCTTTTCGAGCTGCTCGCGTCCGATGATTTTCAAATTGGCCAGGGTCGTGGCGGAGTCGGTGTCGCCGGGACGCGTGCGGAGTTTTTCCTTGTGCGCGAGATCCTCCTCCAGCGCGGCCTTTTCCTGTTCGAGCCGCTCGATGCGCAATTCGTAGCCGAGTTCGACGATGGACTTGAGCGGCAGCCCGTTGACGTTCTGGCAGAGGGCGCGGTTGACGGCGGCGGAGCCGCCCGCGGCCTGGAGCTGCATGAGCGAGAGGCGGATTTCATCGAGGCAGGTGTGGATTTCCCGTGTCTCCGCGGCGTCGAGCCGCCGGGCGAGAAAGCTGATGGAAACATTCAGTTGCTCGATGCCTTCCGCCTTCACCGGCGTGTCGTAGGGCGGCTTCACGCATCCGCCGGCCATCAGCACGGCGAGGAGCAGGGCAGGCGCGGGAAAATGAAATGCGCGGCGCGAAAGCATGGCCGGAAAATGGCGCAACGGACGCACGGCGCAAGCGCGGCGTATTTTCAAGGCGCGCGGGCATCTCTGTCCGCGCCCATCTCTGCCCGCGCCGCGCCGCACCGCCGCCGCGAGTTTTTGTCAATGATTTCGCCCCGTGCTGATTTCGCTGGCCCGCCGGCGGGCTTTCCGCATCGTGCATCGCAGCATGCGTATTCTTGTGACAGGGGGCGCGGGTTTCCTCGGCTCCAATCTTTGCGACCGTCTCATCGCCGACGGGCACGAGGTCGTCTGCCTCGACAACTTCTTCACCGGGCGCAAGGCCAACATCGCGCACCTCGCCGGCCATCCGCGTTTTGAACTCATGCGGCACGACGTGATCGACCCGTTCAAGGTCGAGGTGGACCAGATCTACAACCTCGCCTGCCCCGCCTCGCCGCCGCACTACCAATACAACCCCATCAAGACCACCAAGACCTCCGTGATGGGCGCGATCAACTGCCTCGGCCTCGCCAAACGCGTGCGCGCGCGGGTGCTCCAGGCGAGCACGTCGGAGGTTTACGGCGACCCGCACGTGCATCCGCAGCCCGAGGGCTACTGGGGCAACGTCAACCCCATCGGGCGCCGCTCCTGCTACGACGAGGGCAAGCGTTGCGCCGAGACGCTCTTCTTCGACTACCACCGCGAAAACAAGGTTGATATCCGCGTCATCCGCATCTTCAACACCTACGGCCCGCGCATGCTCCCCGACGACGGCCGCGTCGTGTCCAACTTCATCGTGCAGGCGCTCCGCGGCGACGACCTCACCATCTACGGCGACGGCTCGCAAACGCGCTCCTTCTGTTACGTGGACGACCTCATCGAAGGCATGGTGCGCTTCATGAACCAGCCCGGAATCGCCGGCCCGCTGAACTGCGGCAACCCGGACGAGTTCACCATGCTTGGGCTTGCCGAGGCCGTGCTCAGGCAGGCCGGCGGCAGATCCAGGATCGTCCACCATCCGCTTCCCGCCGACGACCCGAAGCAGCGCCGCCCCGACATCTCGCTGGCGAAAAAAGTCCTCGGCTGGGAGCCGAAAATCCCGCTGGAGGAGGGCCTCAAGCGCGCCATCGCCTACTTCCGCACGCAAATCTGAGCGCGCAACCAGAGCCAGGGGCGCCCCGCCCTTTGCTTTGGCGTGCGGCTGTTATTCCGTAAAAAAGCCCGATGTGGAGGGTGACGCGTCAGGCGAGGCAGGGCAGGGCGGGGGCTTGACGGGGCGGCGACTTTAGTCGCCGAAAGACGCGGAACGTCGCGGCCGGGCGACTTCAGTCGCCCGATCGTTGGCTGGAACACGGCGCCGGCGCCGTGTTCGTTGTGGCGACTAAAGTCGCCGCCCCGTCAAAAGCGCGACGCAAATGCGATTCCTCAAACGAAAGAGGGCCGGAATGCTTCCGCAACAACCATCGAAAGGAGCGGCGAACCAAAAAAAGTCACACGACACTTGAAAAAAGTCACATGACACAAAACGCGGAAAACGTAATCTGCGCGGGATGGTTGCAAACACCGACATCGTCCGCGACGCGCCGCCGAAAGAGGCCGGGGCGCGCTATTACCAGCTGATTTTCATCCTCGCCCTGCTCGCCGCGTTCGGGCCGCTCGCGACCGACATGTATCTGCCCGCGCTTCCGCAAATCGCCCGCGACCTGCGCACCAGCGAGAGCGCGGCGCAATTCAGCCTGTCCATCTTCTTCATCGCGGTGGCGCTCTCGCAAATGATCTACGGGCCGCTTTCCGACCGGTTCGGGCGGCGGCGTCCGTTGCTGTTCGGGCTGGCGCTGTTCGTGCTGGCGTCGGCGGGCTGCGCGCGGGCGGAGTCGGCGGGCGCGTTGATCGGGTGGCGGGTGGCGATGGCGCTGGGCGGCGCGTCGGGGATGGTGCTCTCGCGGGCCGTCGTCCGCGACCGGTTTTCGGGGCGCGAGTCGGCGTCGGCGTTTTCGCTGCTGATGATTGTCATGGGCGCGGCGCCGATCCTCGCGCCGGTGGCGGGGGCGCAAATCCTGCCGCTGGGCGGGTGGCGCGGCATTTTCTGGGTGCTGCTGGCGGCGGGCGTGGCGGCGTTGCTGGCGGTGGGGTTCGGGCTGCCGGAATCGCTGCCGGCGGAACGGCGGAGCCGGGCGGGCGTGCGGGCGGCGGTCGCGGGCTGCTGGCGGCTGCTGGGCGGGCGGCGTTTTCTGGGTTACGCGCTGGTTCTCGGCTTCAACGCCGGGGCCTTGTTCACCTACATCACGTGCTCGCCGCATGTGTTCATCGCGCTGAACGGCGTGTCGCCGGCGGGCTTCTCGGCGTTTTTCGGGCTCAATGCGCTGGGGATGCTCGGCGCGGCGGCGTTCAACCGGAAGCTCCTGCACAATCACGCGCCGGAGCGGATTCTCGGCGTCGTGCTGGCCGTGGTGCTGCTTGCGGGGCTGGCCCTGGCGGTGTGCGCGTGGACGGGGCTCGGGGGTTTCCCGGCGCTGGTGGTGATGCTGTTTCTGACGCTGTCCTCGGGCGGCATGGCGGGGCCGAACGCGACCGCGCTGGCGCTGGAGCCGTTCGGGCGCGCGGCGGGAAGCGCGTCGGCGCTGCTCGGCACGCTGCAATTCGGCATGGGCGGGCTGGCGGGCGCGCTGGCCGGCTGCTTCGGCGCGGAGAGCGCGGCGCCCATGGGCGTGACGCTGGCGGTGTGCGCGGCGGCGGCCCTCGCGTCGTTGCGGCTGGCGGCGGCGGGGCGGGCGCGCCCGGCATGATCAATCGCGCCCGGCCGGGCCGTTTCCCCGCTCTCTTTCCCCACTCTCCCGCTTGCACTCGCGCCCTCGAACCGCCAAGCTGGGCGCCTTTTTATATTCACCATGGTCAAGGGCCAGAAAGTCGTCTGCATCAACGATACCTTCAAGGATTTCATCCGGGCAATCTACACGCAACTCCCGGTCAAGGGTGAAACCTACACCATTCGCGAGGTGTTCCTCGGCCGCGAGCGAATCGTGAAAGGCGGCGAGTCCGCCACCGTCGGCCTGTTGCTGAAGGAACTGCGCAACCCGCCCGACCCGTTTCACGCCGGCCAGCAGGAACTCGGTTTCACCTCGGAACGCTTCGCCCCGCTGGACGAACTCCCGCCCGAGGAAATCGAGGCCGGGGAAGCCGTCGGCGCCGGCGCCGGCGCGGGTGCCGACATCGGCTTTGGCTACGGCAGCAACTAAGCCGCCTCGCGGCAGCAGCCGGTTAAGTCACAGGTTTAAGTTTAAGCCCAAGCCACCGAACCACCGCCACACCACCGCCGCACCATCACCGCCACCACACCGCCGCGTCACGCTTCACCTCAAACTCAACCTCCACCTCCACCTTCAACTTAAACTTAAACTCTGATGTTACGCGGCGGCCAGTCTTTTGG
>JAITDF010000436.1 GCA_031282705.1 Opitutaceae bacterium
TTGGGATTTGGGTTTTGGGATTTTTTGGGGATTCGGGATTTCCTCCCGGATTCGCCCCTCGCTCCTCGCCCCTCGCCCCTCGCGGCTTGATATTCACGCATTTCATCCTTTCCGTCCCGTCCCCCTGTCCTTTCACTCCCCGCTCCACAATCGCATTTCACACCCGCATTCCGCATTTCCCATGAAACCCGACACCGCCATCCTCGCCAAAGCCTCCGCCCAAGCCCGCGGCCTCGCCATCGACGCCGTCCGCCAATGCTCCTCCGGCCACCTCGGCCTGCCCCTCGGTGCCGCCGAGATCGGCGCCGTCCTCTACGGCGCCGCCCTCGTCCACAACCCCGACCAGCCCAAATGGCTCAACCGCGACCGCTTCATCCTCTCCGCCGGCCACGGCTCCATGTTCCTCTACACCTGGCTGCACCTCAGCGGCTACGACCTCCCCCTCGACGAACTCAAAAACTTCCGCCAGCTCCACAGCAAAACCCCCGGCCACCCCGAATTCGGCGAAACCCCCGGCGTCGAATCCACCACCGGCCCCCTCGGCCAGGGCATCGCCAACGCCGTCGGCTACGCCCTCTCCGCCAAAATGGCCGCCGCCCGCTTCAACACCCCCGAACACACCCTCTTCGACCAGCGCATCATCGCCCTCGCCGGCGACGGCTGCATGCAGGAGGGCGTCGCCATGGAAGCCGCCGCCTTCGCCGCCCACAACGCCCTCGACAACCTCATCCTCATCTACGACGCCAACGACGTCACCCTCGACGCCCCCGCCGCCAAAACCCAGAGCGAAAACACCGCCGCCCGCTTCAAAGCCCTCGGCTGGGACGTGCAGACCCTCGCCGACGGCCACGACCCCGCCGCCATCCTCAAAGCCCTCAAAAAAGCCCGCAAACCCAGAAACGCCCGCCCCCAGCTCATCATCGCCCGGACCACCATCGCCAAAGGCATCCCCGAAGTCGCCGGCACCGCCAAAGGCCACGGCGAAGGCGGCGCGAAATTCGCCGACGCCGCCCGCGCCGGCCTCGGCCTGCCCCCCGACCAGCCTTTCTACGTGAGCGACGACGTCCGCGCCTGGTTTGCCGCGCACAAAAAACGCCTCGTCCGCGCCCATAGGAAATGGGAGAAAACCCATGCCGCCTGGCGCGCCGCCAACCCCGGCAAAGCCGCGCTCCTCGACAGCCGCGCCGTTCCCGTCCCCCCCGCCGCGCTCCTGGAAAAAATCCCCCCCTTCCCCGCCGACGCCCGGCTCGCCACCCGCGCCGCCGGCAAGGAAATCCTCCAGCACGCCGCCGCCGCGCTCCCCCTCCTCGTCTCCGGCTCCGCCGACCTCTACGGCTCCACCCTCAACTACATCGCCGCCGCGCCCGACTACGACAAAACCACCCCCGCCGGACGCAACATCCGCTACGGCATCCGCGAACACGCCATGGCCGCCATCTCCAACGGCATCGCCTACGACGGCATCTTCCGCCCCTCCTGCGCCACCTTCCTCGTCTTTGCCGACTACGCGCGCCCCGCCATCCGCATCGCCGCCCTCGCCCGCCTCCCCGTCACCTACATCTTCACCCACGACTCCATCGGCGTCGGCGAAGACGGCCCCACCCACCAGCCCGTGGAAACCGTCTCCGGCCTCCGCGTCATCCCCAACCTCGACGTCATCCGCCCCGCCGACCCCGAGGAGACCGCCGGCGCCTACGCCGCCGCGCTCACCCGCGACGACGGCCCCACGCTCCTCGCGCTCACCCGCCAGGCCGTGCCCCTCCTCAACGAAATCCCCCCCGCCGCGCGCCGCGAAGGCGTGCTCCGCGGCGGCTACATCGCGCACCAGGAAACCGCCCCCCTCACGCACATCCTCCTGGCCGCCGGCAGCGAACTCCAGCACGCCCTCGCCGCCGCCCCCCTCCTCGGCCCCGGCGCGCGCGTCGTCTCCATGCCCTGCTTTGAACGCTTCAACCGCCAGCCCCCCGAATACCGCGAAACCGTGCTCCCCGCGGCCTGCCGCAAACGCATCGCCATCGAAGCCGGCGTGAGCGGCCTGTGGTGGCAATACACCGGCCTCGACGGCAAGGTGCTCGGCATCGACCGCTTCGGCATCAGCGCCCCCGGCGGCACCGTGATGAAAGAATTCGGCATGACCCCCGCCGCCCTCCTCGCCGCCGCCCAATCGCTGTGACCCGGTCCGGAGCCGCCGTCCGCGAGCCGGCAGGCAGCGGGTGCCGGCCAGCGGGCGGCAAACCGCTGCCGCCACGCGGAAGCGCCCGGCTTTTTGAGGGCCGGCCCGTTCTGCCGCCGGCCCTTGGGCATCGGCTACCGGGCTGCCCGGCTTCTGCGGCCGGGCCGCCGCGTTCTCCGGGTCGCCTGCGGCGTTTCCGGCGACACCGCCCATATCTCGCATATCTCCCATATCTCCTATTTCTCCCATTCCTCCCATCCTCACCCCGCCCTCCAGCCTCCCGGCCTCCAGCCCTCCCAGCCTCCCGGCATCCCGCCCCCTCCCATACCCCCGATTTTTATTCATGATTCAGGCTGTTTTTTTTATGGCATGGGATTGAAACCATGCCCTTTCTTTTGACGTCACCCAGCCTTTAACTTTTCACCCAG
>JAITDF010000455.1 GCA_031282705.1 Opitutaceae bacterium
TGACGTACTGCAGACTTCCAAGTCTGCTCCGAAGCTCATGCCTGATTGCGGGTTCGCGGCCAGGCGTGAGTTTTAAGCAGGTTTGGAAACCTGCGGTACGACGGAACCGCGTAACATCAGTTATAACTCCAGCACCAGCCGTGCCGGGTCTTCGATGGTTTGTTTGACTTTGAGCAGGAAGGTGACGGCTTCCCTGCCGTCCACGAGGCGGTGGTCGTAGCTGAGGGCGAGCCACATCATGGGGCGGATGACGACCTGGGCGTCGCGGGCCACGGGGCGGTCGGCGATGGCGTGCAGGCCGAGGATGGCGCTTTGGGGGCTGTTCAGGACGGGCGTCGAGAGCAGCGAGCCGAAGATGCCGCCGTTGGTGATGGTGAAGACGCCGCCTTCGAGGTCGGCGAGCGTGATTCGGGACTCGCGGGCGCGTTTGGCGGTGTCGGCGATGGCGCGTTCGATGCCGGCCATGCCGAGGCGGTCGCAGTCGCGGATGACCGGCACCATCAGGCCTTTCTCCGTGGAGACGGCCACGCCGATGTCGTAGTAGTGGTTTTCGACGATGGTGTCGCCGTCGAGCCGGGCGTTGATGGCGGGGACTTCCTTGAGGGCGTGGACGACGGCCTTGGTGAAGAAGGACATGAGGCCGAGTTTGACGCCGTGGCGTTTGATGAAGTCGTCCTGGCATCTGGCGCGCAGGGCGATGACGGCGGACATGTCGCATTCGTTGAAGGTGGTGAGCATCGCGGTGGCGTTCCGGGCTTGCACGAGGTGCTGGGCGATGCGCTGGCGGAGGGGGGTGAGTTTTTTGCGGGTTTCGCGTTCGGGGGCGGGGGCGGCGATGTCCGGCGGGACAGGTGTGGCGCGGTGGGGGGCGGCTTGCTCCGTAGCGCAGGTTTCCAAACCTGCTTCGGGTGCGGGGACGGAGGCGGGGGCGGGGGCGGACGGGCAGGCTTGGAAGTCTGCGTTACGGTTCGGAGCCTCGGGCGGGTCGCCTGTGTCACTCAAGCCCACGGGCGGGTCGCCCGGGCCACCCGAGCCGGCGGCTGCGCCGTCCAAGCGGCTGGAAGCCGCTTCCACTTTTACGGGCTCGGCGGCGGCGGCGAGGAGGTCGGCTTTCGTGACGCGGCCGGCTTTGCCGGTGCCGGGGATGGTCGCGGGGTCGATGCCGGTGTCGGCGGCGAGCCGGCGGACGGCGGGGGATGCGGGGAAGGGTGATTTGGCGGCGGCGGCGGTGTCTGCCGGCGGGACGCCGGCGGTCCAAGTCGCCGGCGTGGACGGCGCAGCGGCGGCGGGCGGGGCGGCGGGGGCGGCGGGTTTCGCCGGCGAAGCGGCGGCGAGGGCGGCGGGCACGGTGGCGGGAGCGGCGGGCGTTGCCGGCGAAGCGGCTGCGGCGGCGGTGTCGATGGTGGCGATGAGCGCGCCGATTTTCACCCCGGCGCCGGCGGGGACTTTCAGGGCGATCCTGCCGGCGGATTCGGCGGCGCCTTCGGAGGTGATTTTGTCGGTTTCGAGTTCATAGAGCGGCTGGTCTTTTTGCACGGTGTCGCCGTCGGCGACGTGCCATTTGGCGAGGATGCCGGTGGTGATGGATTCACCGAGGAACGGGATTTTGACTTCGATGAGGGACATGGTGGGAATGCGGAATGGCGGGAATGTAGAATGCAGAATGCAAAATGCAAAATGCAGAATGGGAAATGTGGAATGTGGAATGCGGAATGTGGAATGCGGATTTATGAGAGGATGGGATTTATGGGAGGGATGGGAGATATGGGAGATATGGGAGGGATGGAGAAATGGGAGAGATGGGGCGGGGCCGATGATGAGGCGGCGGAGGCGAAATGCAGCACCGGTGGTGCGGTGCCGGCGGCGCTGGCGGCGGCGACGGTGGTGGTGGCGGAGGCGGTGATGTGCGGCGGTGTTTTTGTTTTTTGGATTTTTTGGAATTTGGGATTTTTTTGGGATTTGTTTTTTGGGATTTGGGATTTCCGCGCGCAGCGCGGCGCGGCACGGCGCGGCGCTAAATGTTAAAGGCGTTTTGCAGGAGGGTGGTGAGTTCGAGTCTGTGCATGGAGAGGGTGCCGACGGCGGGGCTGGCGGAGGGTTTGCGGCCGGCGTAGGCGGGTTTGCGGCCGAAGATTTCCTTGAGTTGCGGGGCAATCCAGGTCCAGGCGCCCATGTTTTGCGGCTCCTCCTGGCACCAGACGAGCCGGCCGCCGTGGCCGTAGGTGTCGGAGAGCTCGGCGAGGCGGTTGCGGTGCAGGGGGTGGAGTTGTTCGACGCGCAGGAGGACGGTGTCGGTGATTTTCCGGCGGGCGCGGTAGTCGGCGAGGTCGTAATACACTTTGCCGGAGCAGAGGATGATGCGCGCCGGGGGGCGGGCGGGGGGCGCGGGGTCGTCGAGAATTTCCTCGAAGAAGCGGCCCGCGGTCAAATCCTGGATGCGGGAGGTGGCGGCGGGGTGGCGCAGGAGGGATTTGGGCGTCATGATGACCAGGGGTTTGCGGAAGTCGCGTTTCATCTGGCGGCGGAGTATGTGGAAGATTTGCGCGGGGGTGGTGAGGTTGGCGACCTGGAGGTTGTTTTCGGCGCAGGCCTGGAGGAAGCGTTCGAGGCGGGCGGAGGAGTGGTCGGGGCCCTGGCCTTCGTAGCCGTGGGGCAGGAGCATGACGAGGCCGCTGGCGCGCTGCCATTTCGACTCGGCGCTGACGATGAACTGGTCGATGACGACCTGGGCGCCGTTGGCGAAGTCGCCGAACTGGGCCTCCCAGATGCAGAGCATGCGCGGGCAGTCCAGGGAGCAGCCGTAGTCGAAGGCGAGGACGGCGGCCTCGGAGAGCGGGGAGTTGTAAATGCTGAAGCGTTCCTGGCCGGGGGCGAGGTTTTGGAGGGGGATGTGGCGCGCGCGGGTTTCCTGGTCGTAGAGGACGGCGTGGCGGTGGCTGAAGGTGCCGCGTTCGCAGTCCTGGCCGCTGAGGCGCACGGGGGTGCCTTCGAGCAGGAGCGTGCCGAGGGCAAGGGACTCGGCGCAGCCCCAGTCGATGGGGGCGCGGCCGGCGAGGGCGCTGGCGCGGTTTTCGAGGAGGCGTTTGATTTTGGGGTTGAGGTTGAAGCCGTCGGGGATGGCGGTGAGGCCGCGCGCGCATTGCGCCAGCAGCGCGGGGGTGACGCCGGTGGCGACGGGGGTGTGTTTGTAGGAGGGCTGGAAAACGGCGTCGGAGCCGTGGAAGCGGCGGGTGGAGGGGTCGTGGGTGCGGGCGGTTTCGCGGGCTTTTTCGTCGGCGGCGCGGGCCTTGGCAAAGGCGGCTTCCATGGCGGCGGTGTATTCGGCTTTGATGGCGTCGTTGCCGGCGGCGGTGATGTCGCCGGCGGCGATGAGGCGGGCCGCGTAGGTGGTCGAGATGCGCGGGTGGGCGGCGATTTTTTTGTAGAGGGTGGGCTGGGTGAAGGCGGGCTCGTCGGATTCGTTGTGGCCGTGGCGGCGGTAGCAATACATGTCCACAAAGGCGTCGCGGTGGAAGGTGTTGCGGAAATCGAGGGCGAGGAGCGCGGCGAGGCAGACGGCCTCGGGGTCGTCGCCGTTTGCGTGGAGGACGGGCGCGTCGATCATCTTGGCGACGTCGGTGCAGTAGCGGGTGGAGCGTCCGTCGGCGGGGAGGGTGGTGAAGCCGATCTGGTTGTTGATGACGAAGTGGAGGGTGCCGCCGGTGCGGTAGCCGGGGAGCCGGGAGAAGTTGAGCGTCTCGGCGACGACGCCCTGCCCGGCGATGGCGGCGTCGCCGTGGATGAGGAGGGGGAGCACCTTGGCGCGCGCGCCGGCGCCGCCGCGGAGCCGCTGCCGGGCGCGGGCCTTGCCTTCGACGACAGGGTTGACGATTTCGAGGTGCGAGGGGTTGGCGGCGAGGCGGACCCCGACGGAGTGGCCGGAGGCGGTTTCGAGGCGGGCGTCGTAGCCGAGGTGGTATTTCACGTCGCCGTCGCCGCCGACGGTGTCGGGCAGGTGGTTTTCCGAGAACTGCCCGAAGAGGATGTCGAAGGGTTTTCTTAAAATGTTGGCGAGCACGGAGAGGCGTCCGCGGTGGGCCATGCCCATGACGATTTCCTCGATGCCGAGGGCGGGGCAATGTTCGACGATGGCGTCAAGGGCGGCGATCATGGTCTCGCCGCCTTCGAGGGAGAAGCGTTTCTGGCCGGCGTATTTGGCGTGGAGGAATTTTTCAAACAGCTCGGCCTTGTGGAGGCGGCGCAGGATGCGGATTTTCCGATCGCGGGCAAACGCGGGCTGGAGGCGCGTCGGCTCCATGCGCGCTTGGAGCCAGCGGCGGATTTCCGTATCCTGAATATGGACATACTCCACGCCGATGCGCCCGCAGTAGGTTTTTTCCAGCGACGCGATGAGGTCGCGCAGGCGCATCCGGCCGCCGTCGAGGTAGTGGCCGGTGTCGAAGGATTCGTCGAGGTCGCTTTCGGCGAGGCCGAACCCGGCAAGCGAGAGGCGGGGCGAGGGCGGCGGGGGCGGGCTGAGCGGGTCGAGGTGCGCCTGCAGGTGGCCGAGCGAGCGGTAGTGGAAGATGAGCGAGTGGACTTGCGACTGCTTGAGCGGGCCGGGGATGGAAAAGACGCCGCCGGGCGGGGCCTCAGGGGCGCCGGGCGGGGCGGCGCCGGGCGGGGCGGCAAGGGCGGCGGGCGGGGTGGCGTTGAGCAAGGCGGCGAGGGCGGCGGGAGAGGCGCCGGTGTTGCAGCCCAGGGTGAAGCCTTGGAAAAAGGCGCGCCAGGCAGGGTCAACCGCGGCGGGATTATCGAGCCAGACACGCCAGGCGGCCTCGATGATGCCGGCATTTTCGCGGGCGGAAATGGTGGAGTAATTCATTTTGGACAAGGATGCGCGCTGGACAAGGATGCGCGGTTGCGTCCAAGCCTTGGGCTGCGAAGGCGGGACGGCCGTCGCGCGGTGTTTTGGCGGAGCGGCGGAGACGAGGCGTATTTTTATTGCGCCGAGGCATAACTCCGGGAGGCAAACCGGCTCAAGTTGAAAGCGGGCGCGGGCCGGCTGGGCCAGAAAAGTAACATTTTCTGAACAAGTCGCCGCCGTG
>JAITDF010000561.1 GCA_031282705.1 Opitutaceae bacterium
ACCATCCCTTATGCACTCCCATCACCTGAAAAAAACTCCAAAAAAAAGTGTCACCCTCATAGCGGGACAACTGTTACCCTTGACCCGGGACTATACACGCCGAGACCGCCCTACCAAAAAGCCTCTCCTGCGTAACATCAGAGATAAAGATAAAGATAAAGAGAAAGAGAAAGAGGAAAGAGGGGGGCATCACTTTGGGTTGCACACGCCTTTTGAGGGAGTGACATCACTTCCTGTTGCACCCCGGGGGAGGGGAAGGGGGGGATTTGATTCCAGCCCGCAACCGGGCCGGCGCCGGTGCCGCCGACGGGTGGCGTCGGCGGGCGGCGTCGGCGGTGCCGCCGGCGGGCGGCGCGACAAGTCGCGCCGTCAAAAGCGGCGACAAGTCGCCGCACTCCATAAAAGGCGGGCCACTTAATCCGCCGCTTCCGCGTAACATCCGCCGCTTCCGCGCAACATCAGCCGCCCCTTGAAAAGGTCCGGCGGCGGCATGCGGCGAGCAGCGCCAGCGCCAGCAGGGCGACGGGCGACAGGACCCCGCCGCCGCCACCGCCGCCCGGCGGGTTGGGGGAGGGGCCCGGGCCGGGATCCGGGTCCGGCCCGGACGGGCCGCCGGAGCCGGAAAGCGCGAGCGGCGTGCTGACCGCGCCGCCTTCCGCAAAGTTGATATAACGAATCGTGCCGTTGCCGGTGTCGGCGACATAAAGATTGCCGGCGGCGTCAACCGCCACGCCGGATGGATAACTGAACAGCGCGGCGTCCCCCGCCCCGTCCCTGACGACCGCCATGCCCAGCGGCGGCTCCCTGCCCGGCGTCCCCGCGATGCGCGCCACGGCCCCCGTGGCGAGGGTGATTGCGCGGATGATGTGATTGCCGGTGTCGGCGACAAACAAGGTGCCGCTTCCCATCGCGACGCCGCAGGGGCTGCTGAAAAGCGCGCCATCACCGGCGCCGTCGGCCCAGCCGGTGACGCCGACCCGGCCGGCGATGGTGTCCACCTGCACGGGGTCCGGCCCGAGGGCAATCCGGCGGATCGCATGATTCCCGGCGTCGGCCACGTAGAGGGTCCGCCCGGCCTCGTCCAATGCGATGCCGGCGGGTTCGTTGAACCGGGCGTCCCGTCCGGCGCCGCCGGCCGTGCCGGAAACGCCGGGCGCGCCGGCCAGCGTGTCCACGGTGCCGCCCGCATCAATCCTGCGGATCGCATGCGCCGCGGCGTCGGCTATATAAATGGCGCCGTCGGCCGCGACGGCCACGGCGGCGGGGCGGCCAAAACGCGCGGAGGCCAGATCGCCGTCGGCCGGCGCCCCGCCGCCGTAAGGCGTGCCGGCATACAACGACACCGCCGTGGTGTCGGCGTCTATGACGCGCAGCGCCTTGTTGCCGCTGTCGGCGACATACCAGATGCCGTCCTGCAAGGCCAGGGAGCGGGGCTGATTGAAGAGCGCCCTGGCGCCGTCGGCGCTGTCAAGCAGCCCCGGCCCGCCGGGAATCCCGGCGAAAACCGCCGTCCTCACGGCGCCGGCGCCGAGGCCGGAAACCTTTTTTATCACCTGCAAACCCTCGTCCGCCACATATACATCGCCCGCGGCGTCGAGTGCGATGCCCGCGGGGGCGCCAAATTCATGGTAGGAGACCGGTGTGTATGATTCGGGCTCGGGTATCGCGCCGCCCGAGGTGTCGAAAACCATGTCGGCCGAGACGAAATAATGATCGCTGGGATAGCGGTCCGCCCCGTCAACCGTGCGGAAATCCTTTATAATCTCGGTCCGTATCGTGCTGAATTTTCCCCGGCTGAATATAAAGTCGAGTTTATTGCCCCCGGCGGCGGCCGGCACCGTGAACGCATGGGCCGTGCGCCCCGGATTCGGCGCGCCGGCGCCGCCGCCGGCCACGTAGGTGTCGGTCCAGCCCGCCCCCATCACCAGGCCGTAAACCTCGTTGCCCGGCCCCGCGTTGAAATCACCCAGAAGCAGCTGGGGCACGTCCGCCTCCTGCACCGCGGCGCTCTCCAGCACGACCCCGACTTGGTTCACGCGCGCCAGCTGGCTCAGCTGGTCGAGATGGAGGCTCCACACCACAAAGGCCCGGCCGGTCTTTTTATCCTTGAGTTGAACCCAGTTGGCGAAGCGGACCCCATCCGAGCCCCAGCTTATGGAGCGCGGGACCCTGGGCGTTTCCGACAGCCAGAAGCCGTCCGCCGCGAGGCGCTCGAAACGCTCCGCCGAATACATGATCGCATTACCGGGATGCGGCGGCTGCGTGCCGGCCTTCAATGAATAGCAAGCGAAGCCGGGCATGACTTGCAGGAAATGATCAAGCTGCACCTGGCGGCATTCCTGGAAGCAGAAGATGTCCGCCTTTTGCGCGGCGAGCACGTCGCGGCAGATGTCCTTGCGGTGCTCCCAGTCATCCTCGGTCACGCTGGCGCCGCTGTTGCCGCCGAGAAGCTGGTGGATGTTGGCCGTGACCACGCGGATCGCGTCCGGGTCGGCCGGCGCGGGCCGCCCGTCGATGCCGGCCTGCGCCGCGAGGGCCGCCGCGCATGATAATATAAAAACGAGACCGGGCCGGATGGAGTGCTGATGGTTTTTCATGGGAATGCGGTTTGTCTTCATAATGGCGGACTGGCGGATGGCGCGGGGGTTTCTTCGTCGCCATATGTATATATTGGGGGCGCGGCAGCGGCCGGTTATTTTTGCGCGGCGGCCTTGAAAAGCCGGGGCTCGGTCCGGGTGGTTTTGCCGCCGTCGGAGATTTCGGCGAACCACTCGTAATCCGCGCCCGGTTCGAGCCCCTCCCAGCGGCAGCCCGCCTCGTCGCCGGAGCGGATTTTCACGGTGGCGATGCCGGCGAACGGCTCGATGGTTGTGCCGAAGTCGTAATCGAGCGTGTATTGGCCGGCGGAATCGGCGCGCCATTCGCCGGTGAAGGGCGAATGGATGGCGACGCGGATCTGGTTGGCGCGCGGGGAGAAGGTGAGGATGCCGAGGAAACCGTTGCCGCCCTGCCCGTCGAGCTGGAAGTCCTGGACAATGGAGTGGACGGTGGCGCCGTCGTGGACGTCCGTGCGGCGGCCCTCGCCGGTGGTGTGGCCGCCGATGATGAGCATGAGGTTTTTGCAGGACTTCAGCGCCGCGTAAACGGCGGCGCCGTCGGCCTGGAACTCGCCCGGCGCGCCGGGAAAAATCGTCGCGTGGGTGACGACGATGGCCCGGCGCCCGGCGTGTTTTCGCAACAGGCCGCCGGCCCATTCGAGCAGGGCGGGGTTTTTGGAGGGACCGTCGTATTCGAGGCTGATGACGATGAATTTTTCCGCGCCGGCATCGAAGAGCGCATAATAATTGTTGTTATCGTCGCCGTAATGGCCGCCGTAATAGCTTTTGCCGGAAAAATGACCCACGCCAAAGTATTTATTATACAACAGCGCCCGGCCGCCCCTTTCAAACAGCTTGCCGCCGGAGCCTTTCTTGCGCTGGTCGTGGTTGCCGACGGCGACGGTGTAGGGCACGCCCTCGGGCAGGCCGCTCAAGGCGGGGTCCTCCAGCCGGTAAAGGGCCTTGCTCGCGATCCGCCATTCCTCCTCGTAAACGTCGCCGGTGTCGGTGATGTCGCCGAGGTGGAGCGCGAAGGCGATGTTGCGTGCCCCGGCGTTGCGGGCGATCCATTCGACCTGGGCGTCGAGCATTTCCGGGGTGCCGCCGTGTTTTTTCATTGTATAATACTGCGTGTCGGGGATGAGAACGACCTGGAAGTCCGGGCCGGCCTTGGCCTGCCGGCGTCCGTGGAAGGTGACGCTCAATGGGTCGCCGTTGGCGTCCGTCGCGCGCAGGGCGAGGCGGGCGGCGGAGGCGCCCGCGGGCGCGGCGGAGAGGCTGTCCGCCCGCGGGGCGAGGTTGGCGGGGCGGGCGTCGAAGGTGACGCGCAGGAGGGGGCGCAGGTCCTGCCGCTTCACCCGCGAATTGATGAAGGCGCCGGCTTCGAGCGTGGAGCGGACGTCGTGCAGGAGCCAGCCATGATTGGGCTCGCCGCGCGCCCAGGCGCGCAGGGACTCGGTGACGTCGATTTCATAGGCGGTGTTGTTGAGGTTGGGGACGAAGTGGGCGTCGGGCGCGGCGGCGGCCTCGCGCCCGTCGGCCTGGATGCCGTCGTCGCCCCACGCCTTGTATTTCCACGCGGCGTCCCCGTCCCAGGGAACCAGCATGCGGTTGAGGAAAATCCGGTGGAAGGTGGGCGCCTCCTTCTGGGAGCCGACGCAAAGGCGGAGGGTCGCGCGGGAAATGTTCGCGCCGGGCGGGATTTGGGATGCGCCCTGTCCGAAGATGCCGTCGAAGCGCGCCAGCGCCTGCTTCGCGTCCACCGGTTTGCCGCCTTTCACGCCCTGCCCGACCCAGAGGTTGAAGGGTTTGGCGCTGAGTTTGCCGGGCGCGTTCTGGTCGATGCCGACCTCAAGGGCGCCGGAGTAGCCGTCGAGGCCGTTTTGGAAGGTCAGGGTTTTGTAATCCCGGTCCGGTCCGGCGCGGACCGTGGAGAACAACAAAACGGAGAGCATCGCGGCCGTCATGGCGCGAATGGAGTGCATATATCGGGTTGGTTTCATGATGGGATTTGAGATTTTTCCGGTGACATTCAGCGGTTTGTTTTATCAACCGCTAATTTCCACCAATGGTTTTATTTAAACCGCGAAAAACGCGAAATGTCGCGAAAAGGAAGGGATTGCCTTCGCGTGTTTTGGCGTTTTTAGCGGTTCAAAATAACGGTTCGTTTTATTTAACCACAGATGAACACAGATGGACGCAGATAAAGACTTCCGAAACGATGGTTTGAATCTGTGTTTATCTGCGTTCATCTGTGGTTAAGTTTTTGGTTGGTTTTATTTAAACCGCGAAAAACGCGAAATGTCGCGAAAAGGAAGGGATCGCTTTCGCGTGTTTTGGCGTTTTTAGCGGTTCAAAAATCCGTGGTCTTTTCATCGGTG
>JAITDF010000566.1 GCA_031282705.1 Opitutaceae bacterium
GCGAACTCTTCAAGGCGCTCAACGTCCCCGTCGGCCTGCTCAACAGCTCGTGGGGCGGCACGCAAATCGAATCGTGGATGAGCCCGCAGGCGCTTGCCGCCGACCCAAGCTGGCCCGAGATCGGCAAACGCTGGCAGAATGAAATGAAGGCGTATCCCGCGAAGCTGGCGAAATACGAAACCGACATCAGGCAATGGAAAAAAGCCCGCGCCGCCGCAAGGAAGGAGGGCGCGAAATTCACGGACCGCGCGCCCCGCAAGCCCGAAGGCATCACCGGCAGCCGCCTCCAGCCCGCCGCATTGTATAACGCGATGATCGTCCCCTTCCTGCCCGCCGCCATCCGCGGCGTGATCTGGTATCAGGGCGAGACCAACGACGCCCGCCCCGCCGAATACCGCACGCTCTTCCCGGCGATGATCCGCCAGTGGCGCGCCGATTTCGGGCAGGGCGATTTCCCATTTTATTATGTGCAGCTCGCCAACTTCGAGCGCGGCAATGGCAGGAGCTGGGCCCTCCAGCGCGAGGCCCAGGAATGCGCGCTCAAGCTGCCCGCCACCGGCCAGGCCGTCACCATCGACATCGGCGAGGGCAATGACATCCACCCAAAAAACAAACAGGAGGCCGGCCGCCGCCTCGCCCTCAATGCGCTGGCCAACACCTACAAGCTCGGCGGCGAATTCTCCGGCCCGATGTTTGATGGAATTTCCAAGGAAAAGGGCGCATTGCGCGTGAAGTTCAGCCATGCGGCGGGATTGAAAACCAAGGACCCGTCGATGCCGGGATTTGTCATCGCCGGCGACGATAAAAAATTTGTCTCCGCCGAGGCGCGTATCGACGGCGGGACGGTCGTCGTTTCCGCCGTGGCGGTGAAGGACCCGGTCGCCGTCCGCTATGCCTGGGCCAACGACCCGCCGGCACCATTATATAATGCCGCCAACCTCCCCGCCCCGCCCTTCCGCAGCGACGACTGGGATGAATGACCTCCCGCGTTTCGCGGTTTAATAAACCGACCATTTTAACCACTAATCTTCACTAATGAAAAGACCACTAATAAACACTGATAAAAACAGCCGCGGGAACAGATTTCCCGGCACCCTTCTTATTAGTGCTTATTAGTGTCCGGCAATTAGTGAAAATTAGTGGTTAACAAAAACCAACCATTAAATTCAACCGCGAAGGACACGAAGGATGCGAAGAACGAAGAAATGAAACTGGAAAAACAACAGCCTTCAGAACTTTCATCCTTCGCGTCCTTCGCGCCCTTCGCGGTTGATAAAACAGAACCAAAAACTTAACCGCGGATGAACGCAGATAAACACAGATTCAAACCATCGTTTCGGAAGTCTTTATCTGTGTCCATCTGTGTTCATCTGTGGTTAAATAAAACGACCCTTGCATTATGAATCCGCATCCGCCCATGAAAACCATGAAAGCAAACGCCCTGTCCCTCATCCTCTGCCTTGGCGCGGCGCCGGTCTTTGCCGGCGGCGCGCCGGCGGCGCCGGTCATTTACCAGGCCGCCAAAACCTGCGAGCCGTGGGAGGCGGCCGTGATGACGCCGGAATTCGACGAGCCGGTCGATTTTTGCGTGCTCTCGACCGACCCCGTCCTCGCGCAGCTGCCGCTGTTCAGCGACCAGAAATATGAAAACAAACGCCTTTTCGGGAAGAACGTGAACCTCCCCGCCTGGCTGGACGGGCGCGAGTTTTACCTGCTGCGCTCCGACCGCGAGCACGCTTTTGCGTGCGCAAAGGGCGGCGACATCATCGGGCTCGCATTCAACACCGACGCCGGCGCCCTCGCCGCGCTGGAAAAGCAGGGCTTTGCGCGGAAGGGCAAAATCCGCACCGCCTTCCTGCACGACAAGTTCCCCGGACGCGACCTCGTCGCCCTGGCGCGCGCGGTCAAACCCGGCGACACCATCGTCATGCCCAGGCTCACCGTCCTCGGCGGCATCGACACGCGCCGCCCCGCGACCGGCGAGGTGCTTTACAACAACATCGTCCTGCCGGACCGGTGGCCGCCGCGCCGCGACATCCGTTCCGACGAGCCGCAGCGCGTCCCTTATCTGGAAAAACGCCCCGGCGTCGTCACCATTGACATCGGGCGGCAGCTTTTCGTGGACGATTTTCTGGTCGGGAAAAGCACGCTGCAACGCGAGTTTCACCACCCCGAAAAATGGAAGGGCAACCCCGTCCTCAAGCCCGAGACCGCGCTGGAGAAAAAGTCCCGTTTCGGCGACCGCGCCGTGGCCGCGCCGCTCGGCGGCTCGATCTGGTGGAACCCCGGGCGGCAGGTCTTTGAAATCTGGTATGAGGCCGGCCACGTCACGAACCTCGCCTACGCGACCAGCAAGGACGGCCTGCGCTGGGAGCGCCCCTCGCTCGATGTCTTCCCCGGCACCAACAAGGTCATCGCCCAGTCGCCCGACTCGTGGAGCGTCGTCCCCGCGACCTGGGAGGCCGACCCGCGCGAAAAATACAAACTCCTCGTGCGCGGCCCCAACATGGACACCCGCCGCGTCCGCGCCTACACCTCGCCCGACGGCATCCATTGGGACGACCGCGGCGAAGGCGGCTTTTGCGGCGACCGGCTCACGTTTTTCTACAATCCGTTCCGCAAAAAATGGGTCTTCTCCCTGCGCTGGGAACTGGACAACTGGGGCATCGGGCGCTCGCGCGCCTACTACGAGGCCGACGACTTCCTCCAAGGCTGCCGCTGGACGCCCTCCGCCCCCGTTTTCTGGACCCGCGCCGACAGGCTCGACCGCCACTACGACGACGGCATCCCCGAAAACGACGGCCACACCGTGCAGCTCTACAACATGGACACCTGCGCCTACGAAAGCCTCCTCGTCTCCTTCTTCCAGCTCTTCTACGGCCCCAACAACCAATACTGGGCCGAACGCGGCCTCGGCAAACTCACCGGCCTGAACTTCGCCTACAGCCGCGACGGCTTTCATTGGGACCGCCCCGACCGCACGCTCGCCCTCAAGTCCACGCAGCGCCCCGGCGACTGGGACTGCGGCTACGTGCAAAGCGTCGGCAACCTCATGGCCGTGCGCGGCGACAAGCTGCTGATTTACTACACGGGCTTCGCCGGCAACCCCGGCGAAAAATGGGACCCCAAGGCCGGCATCTTCGACTCCGCCATGCACTCGAACGGCGCGATGGGCGTCGCCATCCTGCGGCGCGACGGCTTCGCCTCGCTCAACGCAAAGGAAACCGGGGCCCTCCTGACCCGCCCCGTCCTCTTCTCCGGCAAACACCTCTTCGTAAACCTCGACGCCCCCGGCGGCGGCCTGTCCGTGCAAATCACCGGGACGGACGGGAAACCCATCGCGCCCTTCACCTTTGAAAACTGCAAACCCGTGAGCGGCGACACGACGCTTGCCCAGGTGACCTGGAAAACCGCCGCCGACCTCTCCGCGCTCGCCGGCACGCCCGTCTGCTTCGAGTTCAAGCTCACCAACGGCAAACTCTACGCCTTCTGGGTCAGCCGCGACGCGAGCGGCCGCAGCGACGGCTACGTCGCCGGCGGCGGCCCCGGCTTCACCACGGTCACCGACACGCAGGGCCGCGCCGCCTACGCCCCCAACGCCGGCCTCGCCGGGCAACTCGCGCGCTGACTCATGAAAAGCCTCCCCGCCAAAGCCGCCGCCGCGTTTTTTTTGGAGTGCGGTGACTTGTCACCGCTTTCGACGGGGCGATTTATCGCCCCGCCCGCCGCCGCCCGCCGTTCCGCCGCCGCCGCCCGCCGCCACCGCATCCCGCTCCCGCCGCCAAAAACCTTCTTCGCACCATGAAAACACGCCTCCTCTTCCTTTCACTCTTCAGCCTCCAGCTTTCGGTTTCCGCCGCCGCCGCGGTCCGGCCCGCGTCCCTGTTCCAGGATCACGCGGTGCTTCAGGCGGACATGAAAATCCCCGTCTGGGGACAAGCCGGCGCCGGCGAGCGCGTGGCCGTCTCCTTCGCGGGGCAGCGCCTCGAAACCACCGCCGATGCCGGGGGCGGCTGGCGCGTTGACCTCGACCCGGTCGCCGCCGGCAAAAGCGGCGACCTGGTCATCGGCGAGCATGTTTTCACCGACGTGGTCGCCGGCGAGGTCTGGTTCGTCGGCGGGCAGTCCAACGCCGCGCTGAGCCTCGCCCGCGCCGCGCCCGACGCCGCGCGCGAAATCGCCTCGGCGGGTTTTCCGCAAATCCGCGTGTGGACCTCCGGGTATGCCGTCGCGCGCACGCCGCAGGCCTTCGCCAAGGGCGGCGACTGGAAACTCTGCTCGCCCGAAACCGCCGGCGCCTTCACCGGCATGGGCTACTTTTTCGCGAAGGAGCTTCAGGCCGCGCTCGGCGTGCCCGTCGGCATCATCAGTTGCAACAAAGGCGGCGCGCCCGTCGGCAGCATGATGGACGAGGCGCTCTTCGACCAAAACCCGGGCGCGCCGGAGGCGGAGGCGTATTACGACAAGGTTTTGAGACGCTCGAAAAAGAACCAGCACATGCGCAAGGGCGTCCTCTGGAACGGCATGGTCGCCCCCCTCGCGCCCTTCGCGCTGCGCGGCGTGTTGTGGAACCAGGGCGAGGCCGACGTCCGCGTCGCCCGCGCCTACGAATCGCTGTTCGCCGGCATGGTGGCCTGCTGGCGCGCGGCCTGGGGCCGGGTGGACCTGCCGTTTTACGTCGTGCAACTGGCGAGCATCTCCGACGCCGGCAGCCTTGAGCCGCCGGAAAGCGACAACTGGCCGCTGCTCCGCGAAGCGCAGGCAAACACGCGCAAAATCCCCGGCGTCCGCGTGAGCGTCGGCGTGGACATCGGCAGCCTGTCGGACAACGCGCAAAAGGCCCGGCACCCCGCGAACAAGCGCGAACTGGGCCGCCGCCTCGCGCTCCTGGCCCTCGGCGGCGCCTACGGGAAACCCGGCCTGTGCGCCTCCCCGTTTTTTGAGGCCGCCACCGTCGCCAACGGGAAAATCATCTGCCGCCTCGACTCCGCCGCGAAGGGCCTGCGCACCTCCGGCAACCTGCCGCCGGGCGGCTTTGAAATCGCCGGCGCCGACGGGAAATTCGTCCCCGCCGCGGCGTCCATCGACGGCGAAACCCTCGTTGTCTTCTCGCCCAAGGTGCCCGCGCCCGCCGCCGTCCGCTACGCATGGAGCAACACCTGCTCCGGCGCCAACATCGTCAACGCCGCCGGCCTCCCGCTTGCGCCATTCCACGCGCAAATAAACAGGGAGACTCCAAATAAAAACAAACCATTAAATTCAACCGCGAAGGACACGAAGGATGCGAAGAACGGAAATATGAAACTGGAAAAACAACAACATTCAGAACTTTCATCCTTCGCGCCCTTCGCGTCCTTCGCGGTTGAAAAACCGAACCAAAAACTTAACCACAGATGAACGCAGATAAACACAGATTCAAACCATCGTTTCGGAAGCCTTTATCCGTGTCCATCTGTGTTCATCTGTGGTTAAATAAAAAGAACC
>JAITDF010000593.1 GCA_031282705.1 Opitutaceae bacterium
CCTTGAGCGCGAAGCTCAGCCCCGCGATTCCGCTGCCGACGACGAGGACGTCATAATGGTGGGTCATGGTTTTCGAGACCGTGCAACAAAACACAGCGCGCGCGCCGGGGCAAAACCAACTGCCGGCATCTCCCTCGTTCTCTCTCTCTTTCCTCTTTCTCTTTATCTTTCTCGTTCTCCCTCCCATTCCTCCCATTTCTCCCAGATCTCCCATTTCTCCCTCCCCCCTTCCCGCAGCGCGCTCCCGACCGGCACCGGCGGCGAAATCCGCAACGGCCGCCAACGCCTCCGCCCCGCCATCGACAGCGCCCGGTTCGAGTTCGGCGCCGGCGTCCTCTGGCAATTGAGCGCGAGCCACCAGCTCCACTTCGACGGCGAATCGAGTTGCGCCGAAGACTGCACCAAACCCTGGGGCCCGACCGCCGGCTGCCGCTGGCAGTTCTGACAACAGCCGTCCCGCCACGCCGCAACGAGCCATATCAACAATGCGAGCCCGCGACCAGGCATGAGCTTCGGAGCAGACTTGGAAGTCTGCGGTACGCCAGGCAGCCGGCGCGGCAGCGCCAACGTACCGCAGGTTTCCAAACCTGCTTCCGGGCCGGAGGCCCGCCGCAGCTACGGCGCGTGAGCTTCAGAGCAGACTTGAATGTCCGCGCCACGACAAATGCGCGCGCCACGGCAAGTCCGCGCAATGCCAGATGGCATTTGAATCCGCGCCACCGGCCTTGGCGCGCCACCGGCCTTGGCATTGCGGTTGTCGAACGCATGTGGCAATACCCTCCGCGCATGGACATCTCCCGACTCGACTGGCACGCGCTCGACCGGCTCCGCGACGGCTTCATCGGCGGCGCCGCCGCCCGCGGGCCGTATTGGCGGACGCCCGCCGACCTCGCCGGCTACGACGCCACCTACGGGGAGCGCATCGGATGGAAATGGGACCACGTCCTCGCCGAACTCCGCCTCCGCCGCTGGACGCCGCGCGCGCGCACGCTGGTTGACTGGGGCTGCGGCAGCGGCATCGCGGGCCGGCGCGTCATCGGCGCCCTCGGCATCGGGCATTTCGACACGCTCACTGTCTGGGACCACTCGCCCCTCGCGCGGGAGTTCGCCGCCGGCGCCGCCCGGCGCGCGTTTCCCACGCTGAACGTCGCCGCCGCCGCCGCGCCGGAAAAAAGCATCGCCGCCCCCTTCACGCTCGTCGTCAGCCACGTCATCAACGAGCTTTCCCCGCCCGCGCGCGACTCGCTGCTCGCCCTCGCGCGCCGGGCCGCCGCGATCCTCTGGGTCGAGCCCGGCACGCACGCGGACAGCCGCGCGCTTGTCGCCGTCCGCGAGGCGCTCCGCGCCGGATTCCGCGTCATCGCGCCATGCCCGCACCAAGCCGCCTGCGGCCTGCTCGCGCCCGGCGCCGGACGCCATTGGTGCCATTTTTTCGCCCCGCCGCCCGCCGGCATTTACGCCGATTCCGGCTGGGTGAAATTCGGCCGGCGCGCCGGCATCGACCTGCGCAGCCTGCCCTACAGTTTCCTCGTGCTGGAAAAAAACACCGCCGCCGCCGGCGATGGTGGCGGCACCGGTGACGCATCAGAGCCGCCGCCACCGGCAGCGTCGTCGTCGCCGGCGGGGTTGGTGCCGCCGCCGGCGCTGCTGCCGCTGGCGCCGGGCTCCTCGCGCATCATCGGACGCCCCCGCCTCCACAAGGCCCACGCCACGCTCTGTAATTGCGACGAATCCGGCGTCGCCGAACTCACGCTGCCCAGGCGCGCCGACCCCGGCTTTTTCAAAACACTCGGACGCGAGCCGCCTCACCCGCCCCTGCACCGCTGGCAACGGGAAGGCGACCGCATCACCGCCGTCGGACAGCCCTTCCCGTCCAGCCCCGAATAGCCTCCCATCGTCCTCGCCCTCGCCCCCGTCCTCTCCTTTTCCCGCCGCCGCACTTCGCGCTTTCCTCTTTCCGCTTTTCGCTTAGTCTCCGTTCTCTTTTTTTCCACCATGCCAAACTACAAAACCATCCGCGACCTCAACCTCGCCGGCAAACGCGTCCTCATCCGGGTTGACTTCAATGTCCCGCAGGACAAGGCCACCGGAGCCATCACCAACAACCAGCGCATCGTCACCGCGCTCCCCACCATCAAGCACGCGCTCGCCCACGGCGCCTCCGTCGTGCTCATGAGCCACCTCGGCCGCCCCGACGGCAAGGCCAACCCCAAATACACCCTCAAGCCCGCCGCCGCCGAACTCTCCAAGCTGATCGGGCGCCCCGTCGCCTTCGCCGCGGACTGCGTCGGCCCCGTCGCCGAGCAAGCCGCCGCCGCCCTCAAACCCGGCGACATCCTCCTCCTCGAAAACCTCCGCTTCCACATCGAGGAGGAAGGAAAGCTCAAAGTCAAAAACCCCGACGGCACCGAGACCAAAATCACCGCCGACAAAGCCGCCGTCGAGGCCTTCCGGGCCAGCCTCGGCAAACTCGGCGACGTTTACGTAAACGACGCCTTCGGCGCCGCCCACCGCGCCCACTCCTCCATGGTCGGCGTCAACCTCCCGCAAAAAGCCGCCGGCTTCCTCATGGATGCCGAGCTCAACGCCTTTGCCACAATCCTCGACCACCCGCAACGCCCCCTCCTCGCCATCCTCGGCGGCGCGAAAATCGCGGACAAAATCCCGCTCATCAACAATCTCATCGAAAAAGCCGACGCCATCATCATCGGCGGCGGCATGGCCTTCACCTTCAAAAAAGTCCTCAACAACATGGAAATCGGCAACAGCCTCTTCGACGCCGAGGGCGCCAGGCTCGTGCCCGGACTCGCTGCGAAAGCGAAAGCCAGGGGCGTGCAACTCGTTCTCCCCGTCGATTACATCTGCGGAGACAAATTTGCCCCCGACGCCGCCGTGCAGACCGCCACCGACGCCACCGGCATCCCCGCCGGCTGGATGGGCCTCGACGTCGGCCCGAAATCGAACGCGCTCTTCGCCGGGACGATCAAGGCCAGCAAGACCATCATCTGGAACGGCCCCGCCGGCGTGTTCGAGTTCGAGCCGTTCGCCGAAGGCACCAAGGCGCAGGCCGCCGCCGTCGCCGCCGCCACCGCCGCCGGCGCGATCACCGTGATCGGCGGAGGCGACACCGCCACCGCCGCGAAAAAATTCAAGGTCGCCGACAAAGTCACGCACTGCTCCACCGGCGGCGGCGCCAGCCTCGAACTCCTCGAAGGCAAGGCCCTCCCCGGCGTCGTTTTCTTGCAAAGCTGACGCTGCGACAACGCTGCAACAGGCAACAAATAACAAGTATCAAGAAAAGCCAGCGGCGCTTCGCGCCAACTTAAACTTCCACTTCAAACTTAAACCTCCACCCATCATGCTCCGCAAAAAACTCATCGCCGGAAATTGGAAAATGAACAAAAACGTGCCCGAGGCCGCCGCCCTCGCGCAGGAAATCGCCGCTGAACTCGGCCGCGTCACCGACGTCGATATCGTCGTGTGCCCGCCCTTCACCGCGCTCGAAACCGTGGGCAAGGCCATTGACGGCACCACCATCAAGCTCGGCGCCCAGAACATGCACCCCGAGGCCGGCGGCGCCTACACCGGCGAAATCTCCGCGCCCATGATTCGCTCGCTCTTCGCGACGCACGTCATCCTCGGCCACAGCGAACGCCGCGCCTGCTTCGGCGAGACCGACGCCTTCATCAACAAAAAAATCCTCGCCGCGCTCGCCAACGAGCTGCGCCCCATTCTCTGCGTGGGCGAAACCCTCGCCGAACGCGAGGCCGGCGCGACCCTGAAAGTCGTGCAGACGCAGACCGATGCCGCGCTGGCCGGCGTGGCCGCCGGGCAGGTGAACAACGTCGTCATCGCCTACGAGCCGGTCTGGGCCATCGGCACCGGCAAAGTCGCCACGACCGCGCAGGCGCAGGAAGTGCACGCATTCATCCGCCAGCTTCTCACGAAATTATACAGCGAGCCGGTCGCGCAAAAAATCCGCATTCTCTACGGCGGCTCGATGAAACCCTCCAATGCGCCCCAGTTGTTGACGCAAAAGGACATCGACGGCGGCCTCATCGGTGGCGCCGCCCTTGAGGCCCGCAGTTTTGTGGAACTCATCAAAGCCGCCGCCGCGGTCAAATAAAGCCCCCCTCGCACGAAGACCGTGCCCGAACGATTGGGACGCCGGAGCATCCGCGCAGGATTCCCCGGCGTTTTTGTATTTTTGTGGTTCGTCGCGTCGTTATTTTCGATGAGACCGTGAAGGCTCGGAGCAGCGGTGGCCGGCCCCGGAGGGACGGCGGCAAGCCGGCTTCGTCGGCAGTTTAAGTTGGCAGTTTAACTGATGTTACGCAATCGGCAGATTTTGGCAGGGCGGTCTCGGCGAGACCGCCCTGCCAAAACTGGCCGCCGCGTAACATCAGAGTATAAGTTGAAGTCCGAAAGCGAAGGCCGGTTTTCAGCCCCGGAGGGGCGTCAGCCTTTAGCCGTGGGTGACGAGCGCAGCGAGGAACCCACGGAAAACGTTGATAAAAACCCAAGCCCTGAAGGGGCGGCAGCGCGCCGGTTGCGCCGGCAGTTTAAGTATCAAGTTTAAGTCCAAACCCACGCAGCCGGGGTCTTCAACTTCAACTTTCATTTAAACTTGCGGCGAAGCCG
>JAITDF010000634.1 GCA_031282705.1 Opitutaceae bacterium
GATTTTTTCCCCATTGATATTTGGAATTTTTTTGGGATTTGGAATTTTGGGATTTGGGATTTCCGCCGCCGCCGCCGACACCACCACCGCTGCCACCGCCCCCGCCACTTCCGCCACGGTCGCCGCCGCCGCCCCCGCCACCATCCAAGGCCGCGTGCTCAACGCCGGCACCGGCGACTACATCTACCAAGCCCGCGTCCGCGTCTTCCCCGCCGTTCCCGCCGCGCCCGCCGCCGCCCCGCGCCCCCTCGCCGAAACCCTCACCGATTCCGAAGGCCGCTACTACTTCTCCCGCGTCCCCCTCCCCGCCGGCGCCGGTGCCGTCACCATCGAAGCCACCTTCACCGGCATGGCCCCCGTCGCCGCCACCATCACCGTCGCCCCCGGCCAGGACACGGAAGCCCCCGTGCTCAACCTCAGCATGGCCGCCCCGTCCCCGCCGCGCGCCGCCAGCGCCGCCACCGGCCCGCTCGCGCCAACCTCCGCCGGCGCCGCCGCCGCCTCCCCCGCCGGCACCCCCGGCGACGACGAGAAAATCGTCATGCTCGACACCTTCGTCGTCGAATCCCGCCGCGACCTCACCGGCGCCGCCATCGCCGTCAACAGCCAGCGCTTCGCCGACAACATCCGCAACGTCGTCTCCATCGAGGAAATGGGCTTCACCGGCGACGGCAGCATCACCGGCGCCCTCAAGTTCCTCCCCGGCGTCGAACTCGAAAACGACGACTCCGGCTTCGGCAACGCCATCACCCTCTCCGGCGCCCCCAGCGCCAACGTCCCCGTCACCATCGGCGGCCTCGACGCCATCAGCTCCTCCTACCTCGCGCAAAACTCCTACGGCAACGAGAACCAGCGCTCCGTGAACCTCATGCAACTCTCCGCCAACAACATCTCCCGCGTCGAGGTCAACCGCTCCCCCACGCCCGACAGTCCCGGCAGCGCCCTCGCCGGCTCCGTCAACCTCGTCCCCAAAAGCGCCTTCGAGCGCGCCCGCCCCCAATACACCCTCCAGCTCTTCGGCTCCGCCAACGCCAGGACCATCACCCTCTCCCAGCGCTCCGCCCCCCTCAACGGCACCCAGACCCCCGTCCACGCCGGCGCCGCCCTCAGCGCCATCGTCCCCCTCAACAAACGCCTCGGCTTCTCCCTCAACCTCACCCACTCCGTCTCCCCGAAAAGCAACTCCGCCGTCACCCGCAGCGTCACCGCCAACTACAACTCCCTGGACGAACACTCCTCCGGCTGGGGCTACCTCAACAACGACCCCGCCACCGGCCGCGTCTATAAATACTATCTCCACGCCTTCGACCTCACCGACAACAACAGCACCTACACCCGCGACAGCGTCAACCTCACCGTTGACTACAAACTCACCCGCAACTCCACCCTCTCCCTCGGCTGGACCCAATCCTACAACGAACAGCAGGCCGGCCAGCACCGCGCCTCCTGGGACATGGGCCGCGCACGCATCAACTGGGCCGCCTCCACCACCGGCGACGAATGGACCGGCGCCCCCGCCGACCGCGTCACCAACACCCCCGCCAGCCTGCACGACGACGGCACCTCCGTCCTCAACGCCACCACCTACAACGACTTCATCGACAAAAACCGCCAGTTCAGCCTCAAATACCGCTGGCGCACCCACGACTGGGCCGCCGAATTTCTCGCCAGCCGCGGCGACGCCGGCCGCACCTCCGTTGACCTCTCCCGCGACCTCCTCTTCGGCGGCTGGTCGGTTGTGGACACCGTCAACATCACCTTCGCCGGCATCCAGGAATGGGACATCGGCTCCATCACCGCCACCCACAACGGCGTGCCCGTCTCCCCCTTCGACCTCGCCTCCCTCTACTCCGCCGAGGGCGCCGCCGGCGTGCGCGCCGAAACCGCCACCCTCAACACCACCCGCGACACCATCGCCTACACCTCCCTGCCCCGCTTCCGCATCAAACCCGACTGGACCGGCGACCGCAAACTCCAGCTCGCCGGCAGCCTCTCGCACGCCCTCGACATCGCCCGCACCTACCACACCGCCAAACTCGGCTTCGACTACTCCGACTGGAAACGCGACCAGCGCTACGACGAAGCCTTCGGCACCGGCGGCGGCTTTTATTACGACGGCATCGACGTGCCCCACACCGCCTTCATCAGCGACGGCTACAACCGCGCCCTCCCCCTCGGCTACGGCGTCCTCCCCGGCATGGACCTCCACCAGATGGCCCTCTTCTACAAGGCCCACCCCGAAATGTTCAAATCCCTCAACCCCGGCAACGACTACGTGACCGCCGTCACCAACAACAAATTCTTCCGCGAAACCATCACCTCCGCCTACCTCCGCGTGGACAGCAGCTTCCTCGACCACCGCCTCCTCCTCGTCTGGGGCCTGCGCGCCGAGCGCACCGACGACGAGGCCGAAGGCGCCCGCGTTGACCCCTCCGCCAACCGCGCCCTCAACCCCGCCACCGGCCTGATGGACTACATTTACCCCCGCAACTCCCTCGCCGCCGCCAGGCTCGTTTACACCCCCCGCGCCATGCGCGCCGAAAAAAACTACACCAGCCTCTTCCCCAGCGTGAACGCCCGCTACAACCTCACCGCCAACCTCGTCGCCCGCGCCTCCTACTCGCAAACCATCGGCCGCCCCGACGTGTATAACATCGTCCCCGGCGTCGTCAGCAACCTCGTCGCCGTCTCCTCGGGCGACATGGCCATCCGCGTCACCAACCCCGGCCTCGACCCCTGGAAATCGCGAAACCTCTCCCTCTCCCTCGAACTCTATTCCGACAAAATCGGCGACCTCACCCTCCGCGCCTACCGCCGCTGGATCAACGACGCCTACGCCGACCGCACCCTCTCCGTGGACGACAGCCGCGACATCATCGAATTTTACGGCCTCGACCTGTCCGAGTTCCCCAACGCCTACCTCGTCCGCCCCGAGCGCATCCCCGGCACCCTCGTCACCTCCGGCCTGGAGCTGAGCGGCCGCTACAACCTCGACCCCCTCCTCCCCTCCTGGGCGCGCGGCCTCCGCGTGCGCTTTAACATTTCCCGCTCCACCATCACCGGCGGCGACGAACTCGCCGCCTCCTTCGGCGCGCAAAAAATGTATCTCTTCCCCTGGAGCGCCGGCGGCAGCCTCACCCTGGAGCGCAAGTATTTCACCATCGCCGTGAGCGGCAAATGGAACGACACCCAGCGCCGCGCCTACTACGCGGTCGAGATCGGCGCGGCCAACGGCCGCTACGCCCCCGGCACCTACGAATACATCCAGCCCACCTTCCGCCTCGACCTCGACCTCACCGTCAAGCTCACCCGCCGCCTCTCCCTCTTTATCAACGGCCGCGACATCAACAACTACACCCAGGAGCACCTCCGCTACGCCCCCGACACCCCCGAATTCCTAAAAACCTACCGCCGCCTCCACTACGAAGCCGTCTGGACCGCCGGCATGAAAGCCGTGTTTTAATAAAAACCGAACCATTAAACTGTCCACGGATTCCACGGATTTTCACAGATTGGAAAATAATCCCCTCGAGAAAATCCGTGTAAATCCGTGGACAGTAAAAATAAACTGCCTTAACCACTAACCCCCACTAATAAAACAAGCAGAACATTAGCGTCCATTAGTGTTCTGATTATTAGTGAAGATTAGTGGTTAATAAAAAACGAACCAAAAACCTAACCGCAGATGAACTCAGATAAACACAGATTCAATCCATAAATACGGAAGTCTTTATCTGTGTCCATCTGTGTTCATCTGTGGTTAAATATAACGATCCATTTA